>NZ_AP025319.1 GCF_036492835.1 Fulvitalea axinellae
AAGCTTGCGCCTTTAGCCTGCTGACCATAACCGGCTCGTTCACGCTTTTTACACTTACGGCTAGTTTTCCGCCGAAATAGGGCTCAAAGCTATCCACGGCGTCTATATTTAGGATAATTCCTCTGTTGGCCCGGAAGAAACGTTCGGGATCCAACTGAAATTCCAGTTTTTCGAGTGTCTGTTCCAGTACGTATTTCTTTCCGTCGAACATATAAGCCAGACAGACTCCCCCTTCACTTTTGAACATGGCAATATCAGGTACTTCTATCTTAAAAAATGAGCGGGGACCGCTTACCATAAACCGGGTACGGTAGGTTTTGGAACCGCTTTGTATCGCGTCAAGCAACTTGCCGAAATCCGGTGTGTCTTGCGGGGAATCGGGGTGTAAATGGAGCTTTTCGAATTTCTCTATGGCCTGTTCCAGCTTGTCCTCCTCTATGGGCTTCAGTAGGTAATCGATGCTGTTTACCTCAAAAGCTCTGATAGCGTATTGGTCAAAAGCGGTGGTGAATATTATCGGGCATTCCACCTTTATCTTGTTGAATATTTCGAAGCATAATCCATCCTTTAGTTGGATGTCCATAAAAATCAAATCCGGAAGGGGATATTTGGCGTAGTGTTTCGTAAAGGAGCTTATCGTACCGAATACGGGGTCATATTCCCAGTCTGGCCGTAGGGTTTCCAGATACATTTTCAGCAGTCTGGCGTTAGGCTTTTCGTCTTCGACTATGGCGTATTTCATTGGGTGTTTTTTGGGCGTGGCTATGTCGGAACGGCAATATCTCAGATTAAAGGCAAACGGACGATAAACTCATTTTCCGTGCTTTCTACCAGCACTTGCTCTTGGGTCAAATGGCTGAACCTTCTTCCGAGGTTATCCAGTCCTTTTCCCGTTGACCGGTAAGTTTTTTTCTTTTGTAGATTATTGCTTACCGCCAAGTATTGGCCGTCCCAATGTATTTTGATCCGCAAAATACTATCGTCGGAAGCTATATTGTGTTTGATGGCGTTTTCCACCAACATTTGCACGGCCATCGGGGGGATTTCTTTTTCCCAAAATTCTTCGGGTATATTTACGCTTAGGGTTATGCCGTCTTCGTTTCTTATTTTTTGCAATTCAAAATACTGTTCCGTAAAAGTGATTTCCTCTTTCAAGCTGACAGTTTTCCAGTCTGACCGTTGCAGAACGTATCTGCAGATGGAGGAAAAGTCTTGGATAAACCTCAAGGCCTGACCGTAATCTTTGAGCAATATCAGGGACTTGAGGGCGCTTAGGTTATTGAAAAAGAAATGCGGGTTGAGTTGGTCTTGCAGAGCCCTGTATTTAAGCTCCACCTTTTCCACTTTTAGGCGTTCCACCTCGGTATTGAGTTTGAACCAAGATTGGAAAACCCGGATAAACAGGGATAGAAAGCTGACGCTCATAAAGAGTAAAAGCATGGTCAGCGTGACGAAGGAGGAAGCTAACACGAAATTTTCCTCCATCAACAACCTTCTGTCGTAAATGGAGGAAAAAAGAATTAAAAAAACCGCCAAGGTAAATATCCAGCTGAGACCAAATTGCATGGCCACGCGTTTGTTGATGTTCTGAAAAGAAAGAGGTTCCCGCTTTTCCAAATACCGATCCAGCAAGACTATAAATTCGGAAATGCTGATAAACGAAACGATCATCTTGGCAATGTCTCCGATGATGTTGACTTGCGGTGGCAATTCGACGATATACAGTAGGAATACGCATATACCGATAGTGAAAAGGCTTACCATAAAAAGCCTTCTGAGAATAGCTTTAGGAGTGTAGGCCGAGTTCCTTTCCAGAAATGATTTTATGTCCATGCCGGTATTTTGTTCGCCTTGTTTTTGAAGGAGGTCGTCAGGGCTTGTTTGGTGGTATGACTTATCCTTACGGGATCTTTGTTTTTGTACAGGTTTTATTCCAAAATACGCTATTTTCATCCATAAACATAACCTCCCCAAAAGCAAGGTATAGACAATCCCGGGTATGGCCTCGCCTTTCCGTTTTCATAAGGCAAATACCACCCGAGCAGTCTATTTACGGATTATTCGGCATGCCTTAAAGCTCCAACGGCCTTTTGCCATTCGGTTTTTTTCAACTCATAATCCCGCAGGGCGATAATTAGATCAAATTTAGCCTTTTGCCATTCGGCTTGAGCGCTAAGTACGTCCGCGGTAGTGTTGAGTTGGGCGTCGAAACTTTGGCGGGTTTCATCTAGGCTTTCGGCGGCTTGCGCCACATTCTTTTTCGACATGTTTATGCGTTGGCGATATTCTTCCAGTTCCAAAGACAGTTGTTTTACCTCCAAGGTTACGTAGTCGCAGGTCTGGGCGTAAGTGTTCTCGGTCTTGGCTTTATTGATTTTTGCCAGTCGCTCTTTCTGTTTTCTTTCTCCAAAATGAAAAACAGGAATCTTTACACTACCACCCAGCATGGATACCGGGTCTATGTTTTCGCCTATTTTGTCGGCGTAAGCATAGAAATATCCGGCCGAAACACCCACTTGCGGAAGGTAATCGGCCCGGGATATCTTGCGGTCGTATTCCGCCAGTTTTATCTGATTTTCGGCTAGTTTTATCTCGTTTCTGTTTCCGAGGGCGCTATTGATCCCGTCCGTAGTGTCGATGCTTTGAGGAGTGTTCGACAGCGTGTCGGTCAATATTATTTTGGTGTCCAGATCATTGCCCAATAGTTGATTAAGGTAGGTCTGCGCTATCTCGGCGCCGTTTTTGGCCCTTACCACTTCCAATTCGGCTTGATTTTTCCGCACTTCCACTTTCAGTTTCTCACTGGCGGGCACCAATCCCAAGTCATACATATCGGACATCTGTTCGGTCATTTCCCTCAACATATCCAAGTATTTTTCCGAAAGGGTAATGGCTTCCGTGGCGGCGGCCAAGTTCCAGTAGGCTTGGTCAGCTTTAAGCAGAACGTCGGCGTGGGTAAGCCCGTAGCTCTGGTCGGCCATTTGTTGGCCTATTTCCGCTTGGGCGTTTACGGCCTTTATCTTTCCGCCGGCGTATATCGGCTGGGTCATGGTTACGTCCGTGGCCAATACGCTGAATTTGTCGGTTACCATCTCGGGGCTTAGGGCCAGCTCCAAGTCGGGCGCATAGAGGCCGGTGGCCGAAGCCGCCACTTCCGGCAAGTACGCTTTTTTGGCCAGTTTCATATTGGCTTCAGCCTCTTCTATCCTGAGTTGGGCCTCCTTTAGGTCTTTGTTGTTTTGCAGTACTTTCACTCTGCAATCCTTTGAGCTCAGGTGTTCCTGAGCTCTGGATTGCGTAACCATCAAACCGCACAGCAAGACGGGCAACAATATATATATGGTCCTTTTCATGGCATGTGATACAAAGCGATTGATATTAGGTAAATCAGAATCAGCAAAAGCGAGTAAACCAATACGGGCAAGAAATACGGCGACGACATCCTGTTTATAACCAAGAGTATAGCCTTGATTTTTGAGCGGATAGCCGAATGAATGTCTTTGTTACTCGATTGCATAATCTTCTTTTTTTGAGCGGAGAATGGGAGGGAAAGTGTGACACAAGTACTAAGTCTTGAGACAACTAATCTTTTCCAGTCTTCTTTCCCGATACCACTACTCTTTACCCTTTACTTGTAACATCAAGTTTTACGTTATAAAGTATGGCGTATAAAGCGGGCACAACAAACAGGGTAATCAGAGAACCCACCAACAGACCAAACATAATAGTGATGGCCATGGAAATAAACATGGCGTCCCAGAGTAGGGGAATCATTCCGAGGATGGTGGTCAACGAAGCCATCATTACCGGGCGCATTCGAGATACCGAAGCGTCGATAGTGGCTTGGGCTTGCGATTTTCCTTCCTTTATTCCCAGTTTGATTTCATCCAGCAATACGATCGCGTTTTTGATCATCATCCCTATCAGTCCCAAAGCGCCTATGGTCCCCATAAAGTTGAGGAACTCGCCGGTGATCAGGAATCCAAAGGCCACGCCCACCAAGGCTTGCGGAACCATCAGAATGATGATTAACGGCTGACGAAGATTGTTGAACAGGCCCACGATAATCAGAATCATAAGGCCCAAAGCCAAAGGCAAGAATTTAAACAGCGCCTCGTTGGCGTCTTTGGAAGAGCCTACCATGCCTCTCCATTCCAAGCCGTAGCCGTCGGGGAAGGGGATCGCCGATACTTTGTCTTTGACATTGGCAACGAGTTCGTCTCCGGTATGACCGTCACGGATATCGCACTGCACTTTGACGGTTCTTCGTCCGTTTCTTCTGAAGACTAATTGATCTTCCCAACCCAACGACACCGTATCCATTATGTGGCCGAGCGGGACGCTTGCCGTGGCCCTAGGGCCCCACACGGGCAATGATCCCAAAGATTCGATATCGTGATCCAATGTCGTAGTAGATTTCAGCAAGACTGGAATCTGTTTGTCGTTTTCATGCACCAAGCCGATAGGCATTCCCGTACTGGCTACCAGAATAGATTGGGCCATATCCTTGCGGGTAAGGCCGGAAGCCTGCGCACGCTTTACGTCATAGTTTGGAATGTACTTTTTGGTTTTGTTTCCGAGATTGTCCCCCACGTTTTTGGCTATGCTTTCCTTCTTCAATACGTCTTGCACTTGCACTGACAAGTCTCGTAACACGGCAGGGTCCGGTCCGGAAATCAGGATTTCCACCGGATAATCCTCGAAAGCCGCGCCGTATTGCATTACCCTGACCTTGGCTTGCGGAAAGTTTTCGTTGAAATACGCCCGGGCTTTTTCCATTACCTGCGGAACGTCTTCCAACTCTTCGGTTTCCACGATCATTTCGCCGTAGTGGCTTCCGCCCTGCATTACCGGACGCAACATGGTGTAACGCGCCGGCGTACTGCCGATAGCCGTAGTAACCGCCGTAACCCTGTCGATTTTCATAATGTCGCCTTCGGCGGCGTACAGGTCCCGCTCAACGGCCTTTATGTCACTGCCTTTGTCGAGGGTGTATTCGATGATGAACTGGTCGTATGGAGTTTTAGGGATAAAATCCATCTTGACGAATTGGAATCCGTACATCGCCAATACCACAATAGCTCCGCAGAAAAGCACGAAGGGTTTCTTATGTTCCAGAGTCCAAGCGACCGTTCTGCGTAAGCGCTGGTAAAGAGCAGAATCATAGACGTTGTCGTCGGATTCTTTGTCTTTACCCTTGGCTTCTTTTCGGTAAAAGTACTTGGCCATAAAGGGAGTCTGTACCATGGCGAAGATCCAGCTGAGCAACAACGATATTACCAATACGGTAAACAGCGACGAGAGAAACTCGCCCGCAGGGTGTGGAGCTACACCCAATGGAAAGAAAGCCAATATGGCTATCAGGGTGGCGGCCAATAGGGGCCAAGCGGTCTTAACGGCCGTATTGGTGAAAGCTTTTTCGGGTTTTATGCCTTTTTTCAAGTCAATCAGGATACCGTCGGCCACCACTATGGAATTGTCCACCAGCATTCCCATCGCCAAGATAATAGCCGCCAAGGTCACGCGATGTAAAGGCAAATCGATAGCGTTCATGGCGATCAGAGTAGCCAGTATGGTGAACACCAACCCGCTGGAAATCAAAAGACCCGACCGGATTCCCATTGCGAACAGCAAAACTATGATAACGATACCCACCGACATCACCAGATTCAGCACGAACTCGTCTACCGATTTTTCCACACGAGCAGGTTGCGAGTAAATTGTCTTTACTTCGATTCCGGCCGGAAGATTATTCTGGAGTTCGTCGAGTCTGCTCTCCACCTTTTCGCCCAATTTTACGACGTTGATATTGCTTTCGTTGGAAAGCCCGAGACTAAGCGCCGTTTTGCCGTTAAAATGCATGGCGTTTCGTTTGGGCTCAAAAAGGCTACGCCGAACAGTGGCCACGTCGCCAAGGCGAAAAGAACCGCCAGCGGGCATTTGCAACAGAAGGTTTTCCAGATCCTTAACACTAGTTAGTCTCTCGCCAACGTCTATCCTTATCGATTGTGTGCCAACGCTTACCCACCCCGAGTTGGCCACTTCGCCACGCGCCTGCATGGCTTGGGCTATCATCATTGGGTTTAAGGCCATTCCAGCCAGTTTCTCCTCAGAGAAAACCACTTCGATGGATTCGTCCTGCATTCCGAAAATCTGCGAACGTTTTACTCCCGGAACGGCCAAAAGCTCGCGCTCTATGTATTCGGTATATTTATGAAGTTCCGGCAAAGAGTGTCCGTCCGAAGTGACGGCGTACAGCATTCCGTAAGTGTCGGCGAAGTCATCGTTGACTATAGGGGTATAGGCCCCGGCGGGAAGTTGGGGACTAATATCGACAACCTTACGGCGCAAATGATCCCAGAGTTGGGGAAGCTTTCCGGTTCTTACCTCATTGCGGATATTGACTTTTATTACGGAAATACCGGATTCGGACTGCGATTCGATATAGTCTACGTTTTCCAGTTTACGAATGCCTTCTTCCAGTACATTGGAAACCTCCAGTTCCACTTCGTGAGCCGTGGCGCCCGGATACAGTGTGATCACCATAGCCGTTTTCAGAGGAATCTCCGCATCTTCCAATTTTCCAATATTGATATAGGAAAATATTCCCCCCAACAGCACACCGACAAACAACATTGTCAGCAATGCTTTTTGTCCCAATACTTTGTTCAGCATTACAGCAGCCCTCCTATATTGGTTTTACTTTCCTTTTTCAAGACTTTTACCTGCTGACCTTCACGCAAAGAGTTTACACCAGCGGTAACCACCCACTCCCCGTTGCGGAGAGAGCGTCCGTCAAGGCTAACCCGACCACCGTTCTTAAGTGATCCCAAAGCCACAGGAGTTTTGGCCAGTTTTCCGTTGCGGATACTCCATATATAATCTTTTCCAGCTTCGCGATAAATAGACTCTATTGGCAAGGTGACGAATCCTCCCTGCGTGGCCGGCAACTCTATTTTGACATTGGCCAGCATTCCGGTCTTCAGTTTGGAATCTGGTTGGCTTTCAAAAGAGAATTTCACTTCGTACAGGTCGTCCATTTCGGTTTTTTGCCCTATACTGACCATGTCCAGCGCCACTCCTTTAAGCCCTAAACTGGCGATATCAGCCTTGGCTTTGGCGCCGTTTTCAATTACTGAAATCTTGGTGGAAGGAACCTTGGCCACTATTTCCATAGCCGACACATCAATGATGGCGACCACCGGCATGCCCGCTCCAACGGTTTCGTGGTTATTCACCGATCTGGCCGACACATAGCCCGAAAACGGCGCTAAAAGACGAGTGTCACGCAATTGGTTTTGGCTGTGCTGGTAGGCGGCCTCGGCTATTTCGAATCCGCTTTTTATCTTTTGGTAGGTGTTCTCGGGTAGTTTACCCTTGGCGTACAGTTGCTTATAGCGTTCGTATTCGCCTTTGGCCTGCTCATATTGGGCCTTGGTCTGTTTTACCTGAATCTGATAATCGCGAGGGTCTATGCGGGCAATAGTCTGTCCCTTTTTTACAAAATCGCCTTTCTCGGCGCTCAGCTCAGCCAAAGGCCCAGCCACTCTAAACGACAGCGTGACGCTCTTTCGCTCTTTTACTTCGCCGTTGATTTTCAGCGTTTCACGGGCATTGCCTGTAGATATTTGCTCGGCCTTGACCCATTTTTCATCTGCTTGGGAAGTCTTTTCCGTACTTTGGCAGCTATAGGCCACCGCGGCGCAGGCGAGTATCAAAAGTCTAGTGAAATGTCGCATCGTGTTGACTTGATTAGTTTCTTGCGGTTTGAATCAACTTACAATACGAAAGTATCGCCCAATGAGGCGAAGAGTAGGAATAAGATAGCCAAGTGATAAAATCGGCAGGCGAAATGAATTATTGGACAGGTGAAGTGAGCCGTGCAAAAAATAAGGTACTGGGAGGTTCGCTTATCTAAGCCTTGGGGCGTATAACAAAATTAGGCCGGGTAAGAATCAGAATGCTGGCCTGAAGGGTGAAAACACAACGCTTTGGTGATGTTAGATTCTTTGCGAAAAATAGCGAAATCGGGTTGGGATTATTTGTAAACGAAACAAGGTTTTCCGTCCACACATTTTACGGCGACGGGTTTGTCGGCCTCAACGCAGTACGAAGCGATACTCCATTTTTCGTTCGTACGTTTCTGTGCCTGAGTATACTCGTTGATTTTCTTCATCACAGCTACCGAATCCATACTTTTGGGATAAGCGATATAACCGTCGTGCCCGCCACCCGACCGGTGTCCGATAGGCGCAATGGTCCAATCCTGGCCATCGGAACAAGGACGGCCCACCATCTTATCCAGTTCGGAACGAAGCTCTTTTAGCTCCCTCAGGTCGGTCTCCTTAGTGGCGAGGTCAAGACTATCGCATCCGAAGGCGAAAGCGACTAATAACAGAGGGATTTTGGTAAACGCTGTTTTCATACTCAAGGTAGTTTCCTAAAAAAAGACCCGGCTCAAAGCCTCCGGGTTGTATCCATTTATAAAAGTAACGTCGGGCAAATATAAGTAATTGGGGTTGTATTCCAATATTTGGGGTGGATGTAAAGTATTTATGGTTTTTTGTGTAGTATTAATGGGTTATATGATATGTAGAGGCTTGACTTGGCTATTCGGTAAGTTAAAAATGACGAGGAAAAACGTGATCAAGGGATAGCGTTTATTTTAAATATGCGGCTAGTCCATCCTGTATAAATAGGGAAAATCCTATTTATACAGGATTGTACTTTTATTCGGACCTACAGAAACCTTATAGCCAAATACAATGGGAGAAGTATAATTCCTAAAATGAAAATATACTTTCCATGCATTTGGTCTTTTACAGAATAGGAAGATACCTTTTCACCATTCGGTAAAGTCTTACGACTTTTCCAAAGTGAGTAACCGATAATTATACCCAAGAATCCCCCCAAGAGAGCAAACGCGTAACCAGCGCCAACCCAAAGTAAATGACTTTCATCGGGTTTGGCTAGGTCTTTTATTCGTTGGTTACGGAGTTGTTTTACCAAAGCCTCATCCACTGGCTTCCCCCGTTCGTCTAATATTTTGGGGGCGAGTGTTCTGTCCAGTTCTCCCCACTCTTCAGGTTTTAGCAGTATATCAAACAGTTCCTCATCTGTAAAGCTGTATAGATAATGATCTTTATCAATATCTTCCACCAATTCTTCGGCTTGTTGCTTCAGGATCGCTTCCGCTTTCTCAAAATATGTCTTCGGTATCCTTACTTCTGTTTCCTCGTTTGCTCCGCCACCTGTAACAGTATTATCTAAAGAAGGGGAGTTGTTTCCCAATACGGCGGGAATCCCTGAATTTATAAGCAGTATTGCCGTTTCGTTGGCCAACCCGGGGTCATTGAATTTTCTAAAAATCGAATAATCCTTTTGTTCCTGAAGGAAGGTATTATCAATGGTTTCTTTGGTCATAAGAAAATACTATTGAGATACTGGTGATTCAAAAATATATTATTTTTCAAGTTTAAAAACTGCGTATAAATATAAGCAATTTGTTATGTAAAAGGGGAGGTAGGCATATTCCGAAAACAGGGCCTGTTCATAAAGCGTCTGAGAAAATAGGAGCTTACCACCATGAATTGCAATTTTGAATTACCACAAACAAACTTGCGGTTGATGGATAAGCTCCCAAAAAAACGAAATTAATCAATACTACCTCCAGTTACAACTAAGCCTTGTAGACCACAGGAACGCCAAGGGGAAGAAGCACGAACTGGCTTTTGTCGTACTGTGCTTTATGCTTGCCGTATTCAGGAGCGGAGGAAAACTCAATTTCTCACAGATTCACCGCTCAATGAAAAGGGATCACGATTATTGGCGGGATTTCACAGGTGGTAAAAGTAAGTGTTGTGTGAGCCGTGTTCAACTCCGAAGAATCCTGAAGGATACAGATATACAGGGACTTAAGGCGGTTGCTGAAACCACTTTTAACGCAAACGAAACTATAGATCCGCAAGCTCTTCAATGGTTTTCGATTGACGGTAAAGAACTCCGGGGGAGTATCGACAAATCCTCAGGGGACAAACGCGGGGAAAGCGTGGTTCTGGTTACCGCGCAAGAAGATAAAACCAGCAAGGTTGTAGGCTACTATTCGGGTACCAAAGACTCCGAGCGGGGTATTGTCGACGAATATTTTGAAACTCAATCCGGTCTTTCGGGAACGGCTTATACGATGGATGCCCTTCACAATAATTCCGGGTTACTGGAGGGAATCCATGGAAAACGGGGCGTCTACCTTTCACAAATAAAAGGGAACCAGAAAATACTCCGTGAAGACCTTCGAGACATGGAGCGGAGATCAGAATGTTTGGATTATAAAAAGACCGTCGAAAAGGGCCATGGCAGGATCGAAACAAGAATATACCGGACCTACCCGGTGGAAACGGGATGCTTGGAGCGTCGCTGGTCGAATACGGGGATGAGCTGCTTCATACGGGTAGACCGTACCCGTAAAGTCGTTAAAACAGGAAAAACATCAAGCGAGACATCATACTACGTCAGCAATATAAATACCGGTCTTATTGATCAATACAACTTGCCTAACGCCGTAAGGGGACACTGGTCCGTAGAGGCAAACAATAATATGAGGGATACGAACTTCGGAGAGGACGGGTTAAGGAGCCTTGTCTCTGGTATACAGCAAAGTGTTTCATGTATTTTGACTGCTGTAATGAATATTTTGATCCAAAGGAACGCTGGTGAAAATATGAATGAAATGCGAGAGGAGATCGTAGCAGATATAAATTCTATTCACCAATATTTTAATAGATAGACCTTTATGAACAAGCCCTGTATTCCGAAATAAAGTAAAAGGCGGTTTCTTCCATGAAGAAAAACAAAACCGCCCTTCCAATAACAGGAAAAGGCGGTCACGGATTATGAGCGAATAAATCCTTTACTGTGTATATCGATAATTTTAATGATCCAAGGTTCAGCCTTTTTACGTTTTACCCTGATTCTATTTCGAATAAATATTCAAAGTAGCGTCGTCGGGGTATTCATTGGAAACCACCAGAATGGTCCTCTCTGTCGGACTTTTTTCGGCTGGGATTATCATAAGCCCTTCAGGGGATGTATTAGCCAATACTTGTACAAAAACAGGACTTGTCGGATTGCTCAAATCAAATATCATCACGTCGCCCGTACGCTCCATACCTACCGCAGCATAGGTTTTTCCGTTTGAAGTAAACGTGGTTACACCTTCAGGTTCAGCGCCTTTGTCGTCGCTCCGTTTGTCGGTGTAACTTCCAATTTCCAGTGATTTCTTTGCGATAAAGTTTTCGCTATCATAAACCAATTCCCCTGAAGTGGACCATATGGAAAACGAACGGGCGCCGTAACCGAAAATCTGGTCGAGATCCCCGTCTCCGTCCGTATCGCCAAAGGCCGTCGTAATTTTTAACCTTCCCAGTTGGGCGTCGTCCTGAAGGGTTGTCGCGTTAGGGAATTTCACCGGATCCAAATCAACTTTAGACAAGCGTTTCTCTTCGCTGTATCCGTCATAATCACGGGCATCGCCTTCGTTGGCGCTGATAAGTAGTCATTCAAAATTAATTCGATACTTTGTCCCAATCCCTCTAATGACATCATCGATGGCTTTTGTCAGCTCTTCTATTGAATCAAAATAGTTCGGCTTTGAAAGCCATCGATGCTTGAATTCGAGCCAAAGCCTCTCGATGAAATTTAGCTCGGGAGAATATGCCGGTATAAACTGAAGGAACAAGCCTTTGCCTGCCCATTCAACCATTTTCTCTCTGACGAATATCGCTTTGTGGATGCTTGCATTATCGATTAGGACAACTGTTTTCTTTTCTATTTGATCGACAAAATCATTAATGCATGCGACGGTGGTTTCAGCCGTTGCCGCGCCGTCAACTCTGAATCCGTGGAAATCGCATTTCCGATTCACAAAACCGACAACCGTATGGTTGCTGCTGGGCATACTGGATAGTCGGTGCGTTTTTCCAACCTTTTGCCATCCATAAGGAACGACCGGTGACAGGTTCACTCCCATTTCGTCAAACGAATACAAATCTATTTCACCTTCATCTTCCATCTTCTTAAGCTCCTGTATCTCCGTTTTAAAGAAATCAAACAGCACCTTGTCCCGTTTGTGGGAACAGCTGACCCGCATTCTTTTGTAGCTGTATCCGGCAAACCTTAATAATCGGGACAGGACCGCGCGGGATGCGGTAACGGAACAGTTCTCTTGAGCCCATTGCACCACTTGACAAAGGCTTCGTGGGACATTCTTATCCACATACTCAAATTTTTTTGGAGTTATCCTCCCCAATTATAGGTTTCCGCCCACGCCCCGGAAGGTCTTTAAGGTCCCAGTCTTCATTCTCCTCAATTTGATCGAACCAAGACGATACGGTTTCCGTTGTGACACTCAACAGATCGCTGATCTGGGATCGTTGATACCCCTTGGCACTAAAAAGCATGGCTTGGGCTCTTTGCCTTACCCGATAATTCTCACTCTTTCTGACAAGAGTTTCTAAACGGTTGACGGTCGATGATGATAGGTTCAAAAAACGCATGACCAAATTTACAGATTTAATAATTTACGTGGGCATACGAAGCTAAACTCGAATTATTTTTGGAGGGGTACTTAATATAGCCCGTTCCGTTTATTTCAAAATAATCGATTGCGTCGGGCTGATAATAGCTTTTTACGGGCCAAGTAGCCAATGCCGTTTTATCGTCTTTATCACTTAGGTCAAAAGCGTTTTTTTCAATGTTATAGTCTTTTACGCCCAAAGGAAAGATATCGGTAATTGTTTTGGTAGCGATATCTATTTTGGCGAAGCCGTTATTTTCCTGAAGGCATACCCAAGCGTATTTTGAGTCGGAAGAAACCGCAATATATTCCGGCTCGACGTCTTGGGCCAAGGTAGAAGGCTGACCGGAAACTTGGCCGAACACTCGGAAATGGTTACTTTCCAATTCGGATTCCCGGGAATTAAACCCTTCGAATCCGATTGTTGAAGCTGTTTTGTTCGCTACGTCTATAAGCGTTACAGACCCTTCCGGATCTACCGTATAATCGTCGTTGGGCTCGCCCTCGTTAGCCGCCAAGACAAACCTTCCATCTGGTGTGAACTTCACCATATCTGGCAAATAACCGGCTTCGAATATACCGAAAGGAGTCGTCAGGTTATCCGTGTCAAAGATCACTACCTTGCCCTTTTGGCCGCTTTTATCTTCGGCCTCAACAGCCACCGCAAGTTTTCCTCCGCGTACATCCACGCTGTTCAGGTTACCCCCGAAAGTGGTTACGGAAATTGGGGACCCCAAAATAGGCGAGGCCGGATCGGTCAAATCCACTACATCAACGGCTTTTTTCTCTGTGTTTACCACAAAGAGATTTTTGGTCTTTTCGTCATAGGCGCTTATCTCGGGAACTCCCGTTCCCAACGACAGCTTGGCCACCTCCTTAAAAAGTTCTCCTTCCGGAATAATAACCGGGTCAGTTTCATTATCCGAATCGTTATCGGAGCAGGCAGCCGTAGCCAAAACCAGGGCAAGTCCCGCAATACGCAATGTGTTCTTTAGCATGGTATGATATTTCGTTTACGACCGCAAAACTGCGAATTAGCGGTTACTTGGCCGTTTCTGCGAAATGACATATTCGTTAACTAAAGGGCGGGAATATTGGGCCATGATGTTCTTTTCGGATTTTGAAAAATATACGGTTTATCCTTTTACAGGAATCAGAACATTTGATAACATATCAATTCCCAAAAAGCATTTCGGTAACGCTCGCCTATAGGAAGCCTAACTTCGTTAATGGTAACGTGATTGTCTTCTATACTATTTATATGGTCTAAATTTATAGCATAAGAATTGTGTATTCTGACAAATCTTCCATCAGGTAATTTCTGCAATAAATTTGAAATAGAGGTCCGGGTAATTACTCTATTATTCTCTCCATGCAATTCCACATAATTCCCGCAAGCTTTGATATAGCGTAAATCTTTGTAGGTAATTTTAATTGTCTTTTTCCCATCTTTCACAAAAAAAGAAATTTCAGAGACAGGGGACGCATAAGCAGTAGTAGTAAGAGCTTTTTCGGCTCGGGAAAAAGATCTCCTAAAGGCTTCAAAACTAATAGGCTTGAGTAGATAGTCCAGTGCTTCAAATTCGTATCCGTCTAAAGCGTACTGTTCGTAGGCGGTTGTGAAAATTACTTTTGGCCGATAGGGAAGCTGTCGCATAAGTTCGAGTCCCGTATATCCCGGCATATTAATATCCAGAAAAAGTAAGTCTACTGGATTTATAGAAAGATACGCAAGCGCTTCTTCCGCTATACAAAACGAAGCTTGAACGGATAGTTTTGACAGTTTTGAAGCATGACGTTTTAAAACCTCTACGGCTTCCGGTTCATCATCAATTATTGCGGTTCGTATCATACAATTCGAGGTTTACTGAAAAATAGTCTTCCCGATCGTCAATATCCAAACGATGGTTATGAGGGTAGACCAAGGCCAAACGTTGCCTGACATTGTTTATGCCAATACCAAAGCCCCTTTGAAAAGTATTTTGTCTGTATTGACCATGGGTCACTGTATTACCACAGAAAAAACGCATAGTATTTTCTTCACATTCTACCCTTATTTCTAAAGACGATTCGGTGTCTAAGCTGATTCCATGCTTGAAAGCGTTTTCTACAAAAGGCACCAACATTAATGGAGCTATCTCAACCTTGCCTATCCCGGAGAGCTTTAGCTTGACTGTCGGTTTCTTTGAACAGCGTGTTTGTTGAATCGAAATATAATCGTTTATATATTTCAATTCTCTAGCCAAAGGTATCTTGTCTTTTTCTATATCCTTTTGCATAAACCGGATCATATCGGCTAGTTTCAAGATGTTTTCGGCGGTATAATCAGCATTTTCCTTTAATGCAAAACTGTACAATGAATTTAGAGCATTAAATAAAAAGTGTGGATTAGTCTTTGACTTTAAAAGACGTAATTCGGCTTCTTTTTCAGCGTAATTTTGAGTACGTTCTGTAATTTGATACTTGAAAAATTCATATATATATGAGCCAACGCCAAAGTGGAAACGCATACAGGAAAAGCAAAGTTAATATTCTCGAGATCGGCCAAACCTATAATAATGCAAAATACAGCTGATTCAGCGAGTAATAACATTATGAATCTCTTCTTTCGCTTTTCTTTCGTTAGCTTAGGCGCTACCCAGAGAAGATGCGAATAGAATAGTGCTAAACTGGAAAGTAACCAAACACTAATCTCTTTATTTGAAAAATACGAGGATAGCAGAAATACAGTCACGACCGAAACGTGAACAAGTGATTCTGTCTGTCTTAATTGGAACAGTTGAGCCCCAATGATTTTAACGAATTTATTTTTGCGAAATATTAGACTCGCATAGACTAACGATGATCCGTATAAAGTCAGAAACTCGAAAAAATGGCTTCGGTAATAATTAACTGAACTTTCGCTCTCCCTGCATTTGGGAGAGCGATTCTTAATGAATATATTTCAGGCCGACCGCAAGGCGTCAAGTTCTTCCATGGCAGCCTTTATCATCTTCAAATACAATTTTGATTTTATCGCAAAGTGATTCAGCTTCTCCTTAACCTTCAGTTTTTCCAGTTTTATGTAGGCGATCATGGAAGCGAAGATGTGGTTCAATTGGGTAATCTCCATCTTTGTGGGAGACTTGCCTAACATCGTGTTTTGCTTGAGCGACTTATGGAACTCCTCGACTTTCCACCGTTTTTGGTAGATCGCTACGATATCCTCGAAAGCCATGTTCTCCCCGTTGGTAACCAGCCATTGTTCCGCGGTCGACCGGTCCCTGTTTGTAAAGACTTGTTTGGCGAGCGTGACAGGAAAATCAACTCCCTTGACCCACACCCGCTTCACTTGACCGCTTTCAATAGGCGCATCCGAAACGTGAATGAATTTGCCCTCGTTTTTGTCCTTTTCGCTCATTGCTATATTCCTGTTGCTCTTCAGCGGGCAAACGAAAACCTTCTTGAGCTTGTAATGAATATACTTCAGCGTATCGCTGGCGGTGAACCACGTATCGAAAAGAATGTACCTGAAAACCAGTTTGTTCAGAAAGTTTAGACGGTGTAAAACTTCCAGTACCATCTCATTTTTCGTTTTCTCGCTTTTACGCTTTTCCTTCCCGTTCTTGTCTATGTATTTCACCGTCTTGTGGACGATCTCATAAGCGACCGGACAGTTAACCGTTTGTCCTTCCACGGTATTGCTCAGAAGAAAGTTAAGGGAGTTGATCCCTTTGACCGCTTTGCCTACAGTATGGTCGAAATGATAAGCTACGATGTCGTTTTCCGAGGAATGAGGCTTGTGGACAATGCAATCGTCGATACTCAAAACCGCCTCTTCGCCCTCAATACTCCTGGCGAAAGACTTCACCTCTTTCCAAAAAGCCTTTTGGTCCATGTCCGGTTGCTTGAGGAGGTCGCTGAAATAATCATGGGGAATCTGATTGTCCAAAGATGCTGAGAGCCCTGTTGAGGTGGCTTGCCCTCGACTGGCAATAAGATAATCCGTGTATAATTCAAATCCGTCTCTCCTTTTCATTTTTCAAAAATCGGTCACTTATCATATAATTTCCAAAATTGCAATAGGAAAGGCGAGCGAAAGGTCAGTAATTAAAACCATATTCTAAATCGACATAATATATTTTGGAGAAGATATAGATATAATCTGGGCGATTACCGATATCGATAAAGGTTTTGGCAATTGCCCCAATTGCGAAAAGAATAAATGTATACAACAAGTAACTGCGCACATCCCCTCGTTTTAGAAAATAGGGGAACACCAGAAACGCATGCAGATAAAACACAAGTAAAGGTAGCCCTACATTCGCTACATCTTCCCACGATTTTGGCCAGCTACCATCTAAAGAACTCCATATAATAAGGAGTGCGAACATAGCTACAAAACCATGCAGATAGGAGAGCAAATGTTTTGTTAGAACTTTTTTAGCTTTGATAAAGATCATTGCAATCAAAAAATAGAGAACGAATTCGCATAACGGATCCGTTCCTGGTAAAAAATCAGAAGTGATGAAAGCCTATTTCAATTTCCCAAAAAAGACAATATGGTTGTCATCTTCACGAAGGTTCTGATCTAAATTAACCAATAAATCTCTTCGATAGGAAGGCATATTGTTTTTATCTCCTAGTCTTTTCCGAAGTTGTATTTTTAAATCTGTAGCTGACACCAACTGGATGAAATATCCCTTGCTACAATTCGAACCTATTGAGACGGGTAACCCTCCATAAAAATCGATTGCTATTTTGATTTTTTTTGCGATCAGTTTTTGTTTATCTACTAGTATTAGATCTTTGATATAAGTGGTCCATGTTTTTCTGAGCCCTTTCTTTGTTCCCAATACCTCTACGATATAATGATGCCTTGTTTCTCGATAATTGTGAGTTGGCGTTTTTTGGAAATTAGTCGTAAAGACGGGAACTGGTTGTCCATTTTTGATATGATATAGTGTGTCGTTATCATTAGGACCAAAAACAGATAATTGAAAATCGGCTTGGGAAGTGTTGTTTCCGGAAAAAACCTCATGGCTAAAATCAGGAGGCAACGCAAGCCGTCCTGCGTAAAGGTTATCCAGTACTTTCCCTTTAAGCGTAAACCGATTATATAACGGAGCCTTGGGAGAAAGAGGCAAATGAAAAAAAGAAAGGGTGTCGTGATTGACATTCAAACGGCTTTTGCATAAATCGAAATCAAGCTTCAATGCCTCTTTTCGTTCACCATCAAAAGTATACCTCAATAATTCTTTTCCTTGCCATGGAACTAAATAAATGCAATTCCTATCCTCATCAAGAAAAGCGTCATGTATATTAAGATATTCGCCCGGCCCTCTTCCCGTAGAACCTATATCCCTCAAGTATTTTCCACTCCGACTATATAGTTTGAAAGGTTGGCGAGGTTGAGAATATGGTATTATACCAATAAAATGATTAGAGATCATGACCTTTCCGCTTTTCATTAATGTGTTTTCTCGGGTTTCGAGCTTTACCATAAAACAGGTATCCACAAAATTACTGAGTGGCAATGTCTCTGTCTCGGCAGCAAGCTTTTCGTAATTACAGACAGTTAACGTGTCTTTGTTTTTGGTGACCTCAATATATACTGTTTCGTCACTTGGAAATACTTTTGTTTTTTCAACTGCCTGACAAGCCGTGACCATCGCACACAGTATCCAATATCTAAATCTCATAACAAATGAATTGGGTTAAAAATCGTTTTCCAATACTAGTTTCCAAGAGCAGTTAATGGAAAAAAGTGTGACCGATAGGTCTAATTTTGTGATGGATGAGATAGATGTATTTTTGATCAGTCCGTTTTAATCTTCAGAAATGGATGGTCTTCTCCATACTTATAATCCGAACCCCGATTCAGCTCATAGATATAAGCGAACCACTTGCTCATATTCTCCCGTATTTCCCTCATACTTTTCACTTCGCTATGCCCACGCATTTCGAATATCGGCATCTCGCTTCCGTCATATCCGGGATCAGTCTGGTCGCCCATATTTCCTAATGACTCCAGACGCCAAGCGGCGGGTTGGTGTGGGAAGTGTTTTTGGGTAAGAAGATCCTTGCCCTGCGGTATATTTCGAAGCCATTCGCCGGAACTTAGATCCGATAGCACGAACATATCCCTATCGTGATATTTGCACCGATCACCGTATATACCTCTTGCAAAAAACGGATCAGACGGATCGAAATGCGTAATAGATTCAAATGAAGTTTCCATGCCCGTATGTTCGGTAAAATCCTCCCAATCGTCGCGTTCCAGGCCAAAGACGTCATCATTGGAAAGAATTTCCGTTAGGGTATTCCATTCTACCCCGTCGTTTTTAGAAAACCATTCCCTTTCGGCCGGAGGCAATAACGTGAACATTTTGGCGAAATCTGTCCGGGCCAAAAGTTTCGTAAAGGCCTTGGCATAGTTCATTATCCGACGACGGCCGCTTATCAGATAATATACCACCATATTGAAAAAGCCCCGAAAAGTGTCGCTGGGCCTTTCAAAGAGTTCGGGTTTGGTGGTATTCCAATAAATTTCCAACGCTTTATTGGTTACCATACTGGCCTTTCCCATCAAGATTGTACTGGGTCTGTAGCCCCCAGACCTAGCCATTCCTGTCACCAGTCGGCCTGAGTGTTTACGGATTTGAGTATCCGCCGTTTCGTCTTCCGACCCAATCCCGATATCCTTGAAAAAAGGGTAAAGCCGGTCCATCTTTATCCCCATAGTGCTCTGTGGCTGTACGGCCATCCCCACCGAAGCCAAACGTTCTATAACGAAAACCATGGGCATATGCAGAACGCCCAGGCCCGCTTGCGAAAGACACAAAAGATCCGACTTTGGCATACGTGGCCTTAACGTCTCCTCGAAGGTTTCCAAATCCTGAAAAAACAGCATCATCTGCCGAAAACCGTCCTCATTTTCTTCAAAAGGAATGCTGACAATCTCCAGACACGATGAATTCAGGTCCGCCTCTTCGCCTTCCAATGTAAAACGGTCTCCTGACAAAATCTTTTCCCCGATTTTTAACGACCGTACTTTTCCGCCCATATACGGGATTTTCTTATTCACGAAAGTATCCTCGTTAAGGGCCTCAACCACGCACCAATTACTGAACTCAACCTCAAAACCGATTTTACATTGGATTGGAGAGTCGGGAGGCATTTTAGCTATGGCGCGACCTTGGGAAGGATTATCGGCAGAGCGGAATTGTTGGGACTTGTTCTTGAACATAAGTCTGAGCGAACCGACCGCAAGGAATGATATCGTATCAGTCTTTGTGTGGATTATCGGGAGAAGATTCAATAAATGAACCAAAAGAAAATGTATGACCAATTCCCTCTTAGTAAGGAGTGTTTCTTGTTAAATAATTATTTTCAACTTGAATAATATGAAGTATTGATAGCCTTTTTATATTATATTTATTTTCATTTACATTATTAAATCAATATTTTATTTAATATATAGCAGTGTTGCTTTATGATCTTTTGCGAATGGTTCCGTGAAGTAGGATAGATCTTTTCGACAAAAAAATCATTCCTATAGTACCTACACTAAAATATGAACCATATAACCGAAGAAGAATATCTTACGGAAAGGCTTGAAGACCAATTGGCGTGGTATGAGGCTAAAAGCTCCATAAATAAAAAACGGTTTAGGGCATGCCAGCTGACGCAACTTATTCTGGCCGCTTTAATTACCCTATCCGGGGTTTTTCATCCTTTGGGTATGGACTGGCTATCCTATTTAGTTCCCGTTTTAGGTTCTATTATCGCTATTCTATCCGGAGTTTTAAGCCTTTATAAGTTTCAAGAAAATTGGATGGAATACCGTGGTGTTGCGGAACTGCTAAAGCAGGAGAAATACCTGTTTATGGCTAAATGTCCCCCATATAATGGACCTAACCCTTTCGTTGATTTTGTGGAAAATGTTGAGGGGATGATTTCAAAAGAAAATAAAAACTGGACCTACAATCATCAGGAGCAAACAAATAATAATGCTTAAACAGCATAACTAATTCATTTCTCGTAAAACTATCGGAACGCATCCCCACACGGAATCAAAGGACATCAGTCTTTTTTCATAAATATTTACGGCGTTTACGCTGTTCTCTTGACAAAATTCTTAATCAAAATGGCGACTAGAAATAACGAAACGGAATTCGTGCAGGTAGGCTGGTGGGTTCCGGGTTCTTTAAAACCAGGGTGGAACGCCCGTTTTCAGGCGAATTTCAATGATATGTCCATGAAGTTCAACCAACTGGATGTAAAAGCTTTAGTTTCCGGCGGAGGGCATAACGGTGGTCTCGGTTTTTATTTTTCCATGGCCGAATTCGATTTTATACAATTATTGACATTTGGACAATTGGACAACGAGTCGGCCGTAAACGACAGCTATAAGATGGTGACATACGCCGTTTGGATGGCCGCTCAGGGTTGGGCTCATTTTAGTCCTATTCCCATTTCGAGATATAAGGGAATAGAGGACGACAAATTAGAACCGTTAACCTTCGATCCCCAAAAATCCGACGTCAGTCCTTTAGGCTGGTATTTTACTGGAAGCTTTTCCGAAAAATGGAATAATGATATCCAGGGGAATTATGAGAAAGCTCTAGCCAAAAGAAGCGAACTGGGAATCAGGAACCTTTCGCCGTTATATTTTTGCCAAAGTACACTCTACGGTTGCGTGCAAATGGTACAGTCCGATAATCCTTCAGCGGTAGAGAGTTACGCCTCTTGGTTTAGCAAAGAGGGCTTCGGTAGCCTGAGGCCTATTCCGTTTATGGATATCAGTATGTTGAAGAATGCGATAGCCATAAGTCACAAAACTCCCTGATTATATTTTTAAAACTCCATTATCATGTCTGAGCAAACATTAGAAGTAGCAATAGTAGGAGCAGGATGCGCAGGGGCCTATACCGCTTGGCGTTTGGCAAAATCCGGGAAATACGCTCCAGGTACGGTAAAGGTTTTCGATTTCTTGAAAATTGATAACCAAGCACACGTAGGTGGGCGCCTGTTGTCGAAGGAAATGCCGGGACTCGGCTACACCCGCAAAGCCGAACTGGGCGGTATGCGGTTTCTTACCTCGCAGAAAATATTGGTGGGAGTATTGGAAGAATTGGGCTTGGAACACGTACCCTTTGATGTGGATTCCAATCACAACCTTTACGATATGCGCTCCAAAGTAATGAAGGCCACGAAAGTAGCCAGAGAAGCCAAGGACGTATACGATTTGTCGCCACCGGAGCGAGATATGAGCCCCGGAGAACTTCTCCTTTGGGCGGTGGAGACGGTGGTGCCACACGCTCCTTTTTTGGACAGCGAAGGTTGGTTGGAGGCCAAAAAGAATATAAAATTTGACGGCAGAAACCTTTATGACACAGGATTTTGGAATCTGCTACAACGAGTACTTTCCAGCGAAGGGTATGATTACGTTCTCACCGGACAGGGCTATAACACCATTCCGAGCAACTGGAACGCCGCGGACGCCATTGAGTGGATGTTTGAGGATTTCGGTCCGAACGTAAGCTACCGATATGTTCACAAAGGATTCCAGACCGTTCCGAAGACATTGCTGGAAAAAGCGGTGGAAGGAGGCGTGGTATTCGAAGAAAACAGAAAGCTCAAGCGCTGGGAAAAGAACGGTGACGGCACCGTAACCATGACTTTTGAAAACACCGATTCGGGCGAGGAAATCCGGATAAAGGCCAAAAAAATGGTCTTGGCTATGCCGCGTAGGGCACTGGAACTTGTGGATATGCCAAAAGACAATGAGATGGACACGTTCTACAACGAATTGTTGCCGGCGGTGGAACCGCAACCCATGTTCAAATTCTTCCTTGGATACGATTTGCCATGGTGGCGCTCATTGGGGATCAGTTTCGGGCGTACCATTACCGACAATCCACTTCGCCAGATATATTATTGGGGAGTAAACGACCAGAAATTCTTCAAAACCGCTCCGGAAAAGACTGGAAACGTCAAGAACCTACCGGCCAACGGCGTGATCATGATTTACCTCGACGGTCGCGACGTTTCTTTCTGGCAACCGCTCTTCGAGCTGATCTCCATTTACAAAAAGACGCTCAATATCAAGGACGAGAAGCATTTCGGCCTGATGGAATTCTCAGTGGACGAAGTGAAAGCCAAAGTGAAAGAAAAAGTCCGGAGCCTAAAATTGGAACTCGACGCGGCGGAAAAGAAATACGAGGCCGTCAAAGACTTTGGTGCAGAGGGCGAAGACGCCATGATGCTTACGGAAACGGGAATTCTTTTTGCCCGGGCCAAAAGAAACTTCGAGAAAGTGCTCTCCGGCGAATCCAGCGTTGATCAACTTATCGGTACGATATCGGAGCTGATGAGAAGTGCCCACGGACTTCAGTTTATTCCCGATCCGTACGCAATATCTTACGCCGATTGGACCGTAGACCCGTTCGGCGGGGCGTATAACCTCTGGAAGCCTGGATTCCGGTCTTGGGAAGTTACCCAAGAAATGATAAAACCATTCGGAAACGTGGACGCCTACGTGGTCGGGGAGGCCTATTCGCTCAAACAAGGTTGGGTGGAAGGAGCCTTTGAGACCAGCGAGCAAATGCTCGAAAAGTATTTTTCTCTATAACGGAGCGAAAGGGTAAAGAGTCATCGCCCCGTATTCATCACTCAGCACTCTTTTTACCCTTTCCCTATTTCCCATTACTTAATCCCTATACATTGAGTCACGTAAAGATATTTGTCAGCTACAGCCACAAAGACACCGAATACATTGGGAAAGACGGCCTTTTGGGCTTTCTCCGGGGCCTCGAAGTCGGTGGCGACGTCGAGCTTTGGGTCGATGAAAAGCTTACGGGCGGAGATAAGTGGGACGACGTCCTGAAACACCAGATCCAAACCTGCGATATAGGCCTGATCTTCGTAAGCCAAGCGTTTTTGGATTCCCATTATTGCCTAAATATAGAGGTCAGCAGCTTCTTGGATCGTTGTCGCCGCGACGGGATGAAAATCTTCCCGATTATCCTGTCGCCCTGCGAATGGGAACTCCACCCTTGGATTTCGGATTACCAGTGCCTGCCTACCAACGGTGAAACCATTGAGGAAAACTATCTGAATCCGGGCGAACGCAAACGACTTTTTCTGAAGATCAGAAAAGAACTCCGCCACCTGATAGAGCAAGTCAGGGAAGAACGTTTACTGAAGGCCGCCACTCCCTCCGGAGTTCCGGAAGTGAATGCCGAACGTCGGAATGTAACCCTGCTACAACTCAGCCTGGCGGTGGATGCCCATAAGTACGATATGGACCCGGAAGATAAACTGGAATTCTTGCACGAAGCCGCGCCCTTAGTCAAAGAAGTCTATATTAGCGAAGCTGAACTTTACGAAGGTTTTGTGATCAATATGTCTGGCACAGGCCAGATATCCATCTGTTTCGGATACCCGAAAGCCAGCGAACTGGACAGCGTAAAAGCGATACGGACGGCTTTGGGAATTCTGAATTCGGCCGAAAAAATCAGCGACAAGCTGGAAACGGAATGGGATGTTCGCCTAAAGGTAAAAGCTGGCGTACACACCGGCCTGATGATAGGCCGGACAGGATCAGACACACAACATGAACTGGAACAAGGCCTTACAAGCACGGCCGCCCATGCGATAATGAGAGCTTCCTCGGGAAGTGAGATTTTGGTGAGCGAATCGACTTATAGATTAATAAAAAACTTTTTCGAATGCGAAGAGCGCGATTCCGTTTACAACCATGACTCGGGCGAAAAAACAAGATGCTGGGGCGTAACCAAAGACTTGGGAATAAACTCGCGCTTCGAAGCCAGCGCAGCCTCGGGCCTTATACCAATCGTGGGCCGTGATCGGGAGGTAGGTATAATAATGGAGCGCTGGGGAGCGGCTGCGCACGGTAAAGGCCAGATGGTATCTATTACGTCAGAGGCCGGAGTCGGAAAATCCAGACTGACACAGGAAGTCAAAAACCGGATCAGCGCACTGCAAAGCCAACTTTTTTCTTGCCAATTCTCGCCGTTTCATAAGAATTCGTCGCTTTACAGTCTAATCAAGGCTTACCAGAGTTGGTTGGGGATTACCGACACGGATTCAGATGAGGAAAAACTTCGGAAAGTAGAGGCGGTTGTCCGAAACTTCGAATGGAGCGACGACGAGATTATAGCAATTATCGCCAACGTATTCGGGATAAAAACTCCTTATCCCGCACCAGCGCTAAAGCCTAACCACCTGAAAAACCAGGTCTTTGAAATCTTCTTCTCCATTCTGGTAGAAACCGCCCACGAAACCCCTCTGTTAGTCATACTGGAAGATCTCCATTGGATGGACCCGTCCACTATGGAATGGCTTGAATTGGTTTTCAGGGAAATCCCTACCACCAATATAATGGTGATCTGCACCACCCGCCCCGAATTCCATTTGCCCATCGACTGGAACTCGGAGAGTTATTTTCATCCGATGAAATTGCACCGCCTTACCAAGGAGGAGATTTCGGAAATGATTCTGAAAATCACGGACGGAAAATCCATTCCGCTTCAGTTGTTCGACGAAATCTGCCGTAAAACGGAGGGCTATCCGCTGTTTGTGGAAGACCTTACCACTATGGTGTTGGAATCGGATATGTTACTGGAAAACGACGGCGTATATAGCTTAGCCAAACCACTGGAACCGCTCTCGATTCCTGATACTTTGCAGGAATCGCTGATGGCCCGGCTCAACAAACTGGAAGGCGGCAGGCTAGTGGCTCAACTCGGGGCGGTGATCGGCCGTGAATTCTCTTTTGAGCTTATTTGCGAAATCGCCCCGTTGGAAAGGGGAAAGCTACAAAGTGTATTTAACCGGCTGGTGGACGCCGGTATTATGTACAAGCGAGGGCTTCTTTCCCGGGTGGTTTATATTTTCAAACACGCCCTTATTCAGGACGCTCTTTACGAGTCATTGCTCAAGCGAAAGCGTAAGGAATATCACCGGAAAATAGCCAAGGTTATCGAGGACAAATTCCCTCAGGTATGCCAATCGAATCCAGAGATGGTGTCGATACACTTCAGCAAAGCCGGGAATTTCAAAAAGTCCGTCGAATATGGAATCCTTGCTTGTAAAAAGGCCTCCAGCGCCAACGCCAACCTCGAAACCGTGAACCTCAGCCAAAACGTTTTGAAAGACTTGGCCGAATTACCGGAAACCGATGAGCGTAACCAGACCGAAAAGGACATCCTGTTGATGCGCGGGCCTGCGTTATTGGCCGTAAAGGGTTGGTCTTCGCCCGAAATAGGGGAGACCTACACAAGAGCCAAAGACCTTTGCCACTTGGAAAAAAGCCCCGACGAGTTAGTGAAAATAACCCGCGGACTTTGGGGATATTATATGGTTTCTTCCCAATTGGAGAATTCCTTAGAAATAGCGAATGAGCTACTGGCCCTGGGCGACAAATACGACAGTGACAATATCCGATTGGAGGCCCACGCCACACTTTGCGACAGCTATTTCTGGCTGGGAAACTTGGCCGAAGCCGAGAAAAACGCCGAAGCGGGGCTTGCCATCTACAATTTCGACGATCATCACCTCAAGCACGCCAACGCATACGGCGAAGATCCCTCGGGGATTATGTACTGTTATCTGGGAATAATTCAGGGCTTGAAGGGAAAAGACTCAAAGGCCGCCAATACGGTGGGATTTGTAGAGGAAAACCACGAAAAATACACCCACTTATTCAGTCAAGGCTTTTTGATGAACGGAGTGGCCTGGCATTATATGAATCTTCACAAACCGGAACAGACGTTGCTGTGGGGCGAACAGTTGAAAAACCTCTCGGTGAAAGAGGAATTTCCGCCATGGTTGGCATTGGCCAAAACCCACGTAGGTTGGGCGAAAGCCGTTTTGGTTGATGTGGACGAGGGGGTAAAGGAATTGTTGGAGGGCATAGCCGAATGGAACTCCGCCGGGATGGTGGTAAGCACTGGATTTGCCTACGCCATGGTTTGCGACGCTTATATAAAGGCCAAACGCTTTGAGGAAGCGGAAAAATACGCCGACATAGGCATAGCCCATAACAAGAAATACGAGGAGAAGCATTTCTATTCCGAAATACTCCGGTATAAAGCCGAAATACTGGCCCGCAACACCGCTACCCAAAACGAAGCCGATGAGTTTTATCAGCAATCATTGGCCGTAGCGGAAAAACAACAGGCGCCCGTTCTAATACAAAGAACAAAAGACAGTTACGCTTCTTTTTCCTCTTTAAGAAGTGCAACCTGAATCTTAAAATTTCATTTTTTGTTCCTTTCGGAAATTCAAAAATCAAAATGCGCAAAACGGAAACGTTTGCGCATTTTTTGTTTCCCTACTGAAGCGTATATCCATAAAATCGTTTCTCATTCTTTGTATCTTATTAAAACATTGATTGTTTTAATTTAAGGATAGTGAAGATGACCCGAGTTTGGATTTTTTTTATAGCGCTAATTGTCACCACTTCATGCGACGCTCCGCAGGAAAATAAAACGGCTTTCGAAGATCCGCCCGTATGGGCCCGAGAAGCCATTTGGTATCAGATATTTCCGGAACGTTTCGCCAACGGCGATCCCACCAACGACCCGCAACCCGAAGACATGCTGATGGCGTGGCCCGGAGCAGCGCCGGAAGGTTGGAAGATCAGCAATTGGACCAAAGACTGGTACGCCACCGACGAATGGGAAAGCGCCTATACAGATGACTTTTACAGAAGCGTACAACTCCGTCGCTATGGCGGGGATATCCAGGGAATAATCGACAAGCTCGATTATCTTGAGGACTTGGGCATTACGGCCTTATACATCAACCCGATGAACGACGCTCCGTCATTGCATAAATACGACGCGAGAAGTTACCGCCACATCGACCGCAACTTTGGCCCAAACCCAACAAAGGACAAGGCCATAGCCGAAAGCGAGGACCCGACGGATCCCGACACATGGCAATTCACTTCCGCCGACCAACTGTTTCTGAATCTAATCGACAAGGCCCATAAAAAGGGGATGAAAGTCGTGTTGGACTATTCATGGAACCATACCGGTGTTTCTTTTTGGGCTTGGCAAGACGTCTTGAAAAAACAAAAGGCTTCCAAATACGCCAGTTGGTACGAAATAGAGTCGTTTGATAATCCGGAAACGGAAGAGAACGAATTCGCCTACACAGGGTGGGCCGGGGTGGAAACCCTCCCGGAACTCAAAAAAGTGGACGTAGTAAACCGTAAACACGGCCATCCGTACGAAGGGTATATCTACGATCCCGTAAAAGAGCATATTTTCAACGTATCCAAGCGCTGGATGGATCCCAACGGCGACGGAGACACATCCGACGGCGTAGACGGCTACCGCCTTGACGTAGCGGATCAAATACCAATGGGATTTTGGCGTGATTACCGCAAATTTGTCCGGAGCGTTAACCCTGATTTTTATTTGATAGGCGAGATCTGGTGGGAAGAATGGCCGGACCACCTAATGGACCCAAGGCCATATATGCAAGGCGATATTTTCGATGCCGTAATGCATTACCAATGGTACAAGCCCGCCCGGAAATTCTTTGCGCAAACAGCGGAAGGCATGACAGCAAGCGAGTTTGTTCAGGAACTAAAAATGACCCAAAAAGGCATCGCGCCGGCAATGAGCCAAGCGATGATGAACCTTACGGCCAGCCATGACTCTCCAAGGTTCTCAAGCTCTTTATATAATGCGGATCGGCCATACAAAAACGGCGTAAACCCAAGAGACAATAAGGGCTACAAACTGGAGAAACCGGACGCAAGGACCAAGCACCTCCAGAAGATGCTGTTGATGCAACAGTTCACGTTTATCGGATCGCCGCAGATTTGGAACGGTGACGAGCTGGGCATGTGGGGCGCCGACGACCCGGACAACCGTAAGCCGATCATCTGGCCGGAAATGGAATTCGAAACGGAAAAGGAGGCTCCTTTCGGTATAAACAAACCCGCTAATGAAGTACGTGCCGACTTAGAGTTATTGGATTATTATAAGCGTTTGATCAAAATCAGAAAAGAAAACAAAGCGCTCTCATACGGTGAATTGAATTTTCTCAAAACCGATAATAAGAACCTATTTCTAGGCTATCGACGGACTTTGGATAAGGAAGAAGTTCTGGTATTATTCAACAGATCAGAAACCGAACGTTCGCTTTCATTCCCTAAAATAAAAGGGGTATATAAAGACGCCTTTACCGGAGAACAGGTAACTCCGTCTAAAACAGTCAATATTGCTAGGTTAGCAGGCCGAATTTTGATCAAATAAATATATTGAAGTCGAAGGACAGGGCATGTGTGCCCGTCTTTCGGTTTCTTCCACCTGTCCTTAATTTTTTCGACTTTATAGATTTGTTCAAGTATAGCATATATCAGCATTTGTATATTGCGATTATAACCTTGAACAACAATATCAATGAAAAATATCTTCATTATAATCACTCTACTTTTTGCCCTTCTGCCCAACGTAAAGGGACAGTCAATAGATCATAAGAAAATAAAAGAAGATCTGGACGAGATCATTAATGATATCGCCGGAAACTATGTCTACCTGCAGGAGAAGGAAATCGATTTGGGACTTTTACGAAAACGCTATGAGGATCTAATCCCGAATATTAAGAATAAACAAGATGCCATTCTCTTCTTCGAATACTTGATCGATGAGTTTTATGACAGCCACTTGATTCTTCATACCAATACCCCGTCTTCGTACCGCCTGTTTTCGCCGATATATCTTAGCTTAAAAAGTGGAAGGCCTATTATTACCCAGATATGGAAAACTCAGTTAGAAAACCCTGATAATGGATTAATCGGAGCGCAATTAGTAAAAGTAAACGGAACTAGCGTCGGTTCTGTAATAAAGGGATTCCCTACTCAAGTCCAAAACAAAAATAACCCTCAGATAAAGGAATGGATAATCAATAAAATAATTGCCGGCCGATATGATCAGCCTAGATTACTTACTTTAAAAACTCCCAATAATCGAATTATAGAATTTGATCTGGATAAGCTAAAGATTAAAAGCGAAACAGAATTATTAACCGCCAAATTAATAAACGGTGTTGGGGTTATTCGAATAAACGATTCGCTCGGTGAGAATAGACTAATTAGTGCTTTTGATGCTTGTTTGGATACTTTAATGAACACCAAAGGACTAATTTTGGATTTAAGAAATACCGTAAGCGGGGGAAACACTTATGTGGCTCGCGGAATTATGGGTAGGTTTATCGATACACCGGGGCCTTATCAGATACATCGATTTACGGAACAATACGATGACCAACCGCCAGTAGAAAGGCTTTGGGCCGAATACACTAGTCCACGTGGCCTAAAATATACCAAGCCTGTTGTAGTGCTAGTTGGCCGTTGGACAGGAAGTATGGGTGAGGGGTTAACCATTGGGTTAGATGGAATGGGTTGCGTAAAAGTAGTAGGAACAGAAATGGAAAGGTTGGCCGGCGAAGTAAGTGGTTTTTCATTCAAACACAATACTTACGGTTTTCAATTATCAACGGCCAAACTGCTTCATGTAAACGGAACCCCTAGAGAAAAATTCGTCCCGAAATACTATATCAAACAAACCGCTTCAAACCGGGATGAGGCTTTGGAAAAGGGTATGGAATTGATTAGAAAAATCAAATAATGACTCATTCATTTTCATGATTCTCTATGTGCGTTAGACCCTTTATATTATGGTTTTAATTATATTTTAAATACTACGGTGCAATTTTTCTCAAAAACGATCTTAAGGATTAAATCCTATTCCTGATATAGTTTCACACAGCCTATCATGTTCCCCAGTGAGATTATTAATCAGTATCTATCATCAATTACCTCAAACAGGTGGTCTTGTAACCGGATAGATGTTTTTTTAATATAATAGAAGTCCCTCCCTATATACGATCCCATTCCGACATATTGGAATTACTTGCAATTGGCTGTTATTGTATGCTCTTCATCACACACTAGTTTTTTACTTATTAAACGAATTTTAACGCTTATCGCAAGGGCAATAGTTGCTTCCTGTCTTTTCACCTCATTTTTAGGATGTAACCGAAAGAAAAATCCTCCGAATATAATTCTGGTAATGACCGACGACCAAGGCTACGGCGATATTTCCGCACACGGTAGCCCAGACGTCATAACCCCGAACATGGACAAACTGAAAACGCAAAGCACTAGTTTTGAGGATTTTCACGTCAGCCCTACTTCCGCTCCCACACGTTCGGCTATCCTTACGGGAAGACACCCGTTCAAAAACGGAATCACTCATACTATTTTGGAAAGGGAACGTATGGCCTTGGGCGTGACAACACTGCCTGAAGTTCTTAAAAAAGGAAATTACACGACCGGAATTTTCGGGAAATGGCATTTGGGCGACGAAGACGAATACCAACCGGAAAACCGTGGTTTTGACGAAGTATTTATTCATGGTGGCGGCGGAATAGGGCAGTCGTACCCGGGCTCTTGCGCCGACGCTCCGGAAAACAAGTACTTCGATCCGGCGATAAAACATAACGGGGTTTTTGAAAAAACATCCGGATTCTGCACCGATATTTTCTTTTCTCAAGCCCTTTCTTGGATAAAGGAAAAATCAAACGAAGACAAACCGTTCTTCGCCTACATCCCTACCAACGCTCCCCACGGACCGTTTATCGCCCCCGAAAAATACAAAGAGAAGTTTATCAGGCAAGGGTATCCAAAAAAAGCCCAAGGTTTTTACGGAATGATCGAAAACGTGGACCATAACCTGGGTATACTGATGTCTAAGCTCGACGAATGGAATCTTTCTGATAATACGATTCTGATTTTTATGTCGGACAACGGAAAGACTTGGGGCGGATATAACGAAGTACACGGCAAGACGTATAACGCTGGACTAAAAGGCTTCAAGGGAAGCGCCCATGAGGGAGGCACAAAGGTTCCGTTTTTCATCAAATGGCCGGAAAACTTCGAAGCCGGAAAGAAAATAGACCTTCTTTTTAACCATTACGATATTCTGCCTACGCTTGCGGAAGTTGCCGATATCGATATATCGGATATTCCCGAATTGGATGGCAAAAGCTTTTTGCCTTTCCTTACCGGGAAAAAAACCGAAGCCAAAGACCGCTACCGCTTTGTGCACGGTGGCAGGTGGCCGCTGAATCCAGCCCTTAAAGCCGGACAAGAAGTTGATAAGCGCTGGTTGGGCACGGAAGAAAGTTCGAACCCGGAAAACTCCAAATTTAAAAACTGCGCAATCCGGAATGAGCGCTACCGGCTGATCAACAACAAAGAACTGTACGATATCACCAAAGACCCGGGCCAGACGACCAACATTATCGAAAAACACCCGGAAGTAGTATCCAAAATGAGGGAAGCTTACGATAATTGGTGGACTAACGTTCGGCCGTTTATGGTAAACGAGAGCGCTCCGTTATCCAGCGAAAAACCTTTTCCGGACGCATATAACAAGCAAAAAGAATCGACGGGTATCAAGACTTGGACCGCCCCGGATTTGGATTAATATTGCGGTAAAAACAACATATATAGAGGCGGGGAGTGTTCCGTTTCTATACCCTGAAACCTCTTTTCCACTCGGCGGTTGGAGTATATAGTCCCAAAAACCATGTTCTCCACCCCGAAAACGTCTTCCGTAAAACCGCCTGTTCCACATGCCGGCGCCACTGGGTTGGGCAAAGCGCCTCCGCCACCGGTCCAGTGTATCCTGACAGCCGAAGGGCTGAAGCAGGGACTCGCCTCCCCCGACAAAGTTCCGGAACGGGTATATGAGCTTTTGGTAGAAATCCACGCCCTAGATTCAAAAGCGGAAGACGCAAAGACCAAAGGAGAGTACAAAAAAGATAACCGCAAGGAATCGCTGGGCAGACGGCTGGATTTACTGGAAGAACTGGAAATGGCGATGCTGGAATTACCCCTCAGCAAGCTCCCGTCCAGTGAGAAAGACAACCGAAAACTCAGTCACCTTTTTGTCGAAGTAAGCTCCGAACGCCGGAAAACACAGAAATCATACGACTGTTATCTGCAAAAAGGGCTCTTTGATGATTTCCCTTATCGCTTCGAAAACGGCGGAACTTATTCTTCGGGAATCAACGAAGCATGGCCATTTATATGCAGGAATTTTCCGGATATAATAGGCAAAATTCCCGAAGAGGTGGAGAAACAATTTTTTTTGGAAGATGAGAAGGTAGCTCCCGAAAGTCTGGATGCTGAAAAACTGCTTTATTTTGTCCAAGCCAAAGACGGAAATACTCTCCTGACCTTAGGCGAAGGCCAGGAAGAGTATTGGCATTTCGCTCCAAACTATTTGCTTTTGCTTTGGCAAATGACACAAAAACTCCTCCCGCCGAAAGCGCTGGAAGGGGAAAAGCCAAGCTTTATAACTGCTTTGGCAGGAAGACCTAGTTTGGATCTGGACAACAATCCCTTTTTCGAAGACCAGGGCCTGAATACTTCTACCGAATACGAACCCTCTTCCACAGAATCGGAGCCCGAGCTTCCATTTGATCTGCAAGGGGAATGGTTTCCCGTAAAACCAGCCGAACCCCTTCCGGGCTTTCCTATATTTTGCGCCACCCACGATGCCGACCTGACCCACACACCGGATTCGCTTGCGAAAGTGGATACGCCCCGGCTAATACATTTTCAGGGAGGTCACAGAAACTATTCTTTCGGAGCCGATGGCGAAACCTTATTCAAGTGGTTCCGAAAAGGCTATGACTCCATAGAAATCCAACGGATGATGTTGGCTCAGCAATTACTGAACATCATCGGAAAGAATTCCTTTGCACCCCGTTGGAGCGTATTGCGCCACGATGGGAAATCGTGGCCCGCGCTCAGGGAACGCATGCGCCAACTCCCCGCCGAATACGACCGAAAGATGTCCGTAGAGTTGGGATTTGGCGAAGACGAGCTGAAAGACTTCGACGTAATGGAAATGATAAACCGGAAGGAGAGGGCGAAAGCGGACGCCCCCGACCTTCCCGAGGTGTCGGAAGGTGGCCAAGATTTCGATTTGTGGTTTTTGGGACACAAGCACGAGAGCTTTCAGGTAAGGCTACGCGAACACGAATGGCCTCATTTTAACGACCTTCGGGAAGCGTTCAATATGAAAAGCGTGGCCAACGAAGGCGCTGTCGGTTTATTAGGCCAGCAAGGTTCCGCCTATTTGGGCGAACCCGCCACGCCTACACCCCAAAGAGGGTTTATTTCGGACATCTGGTTTTGGTTTGCGCAAGGCGAGGCCATGATGCAATCCATACTAATGGGCAATATGCGTTACCAACTCCTGCCATACTCGCACCTAGGGCAGGCCGACAAGCATGAAAGAGTATTATTGCCAAACGGCATGGTGAAGGCCTACAAACAGCCTGAATCCGGGAGGGTATCGCTTTTCAACGACGGCGCGCGGATTTCGGAAACGGGGTATCAGCATTTCGCCAAAAGGATTCTTTTCAAAAATCTGGCAGATATGCCCGACTCTCACCTCTCGGCTGACGAGGTAATACGGGTTATCGCCAATTATATTTTCAAGCTCCTGACTTTGTCTTCTTCCGACCTTACTTATCCGGCCGGCCCGAAGCATTACCAAATGGACCACGGTATCAGTTGCTGCTCCGATATCGCGGGATATACCGCACAAATAAACGGAATGCTGGCCTGCCTGCTCAGTATATACGACAAAGGCTCCGAGTGCCTGGGGTTCGCCGATAGTATGGGCCAGGAATTCGAGAAGGAACGTTTCGCTTTCCACAGACTGGTACAGGTAGTGGTAAGGATTGTAGACCATTTCGGACCAGACACATTACGTAAACTGATGGCCAGAAGGCTCGAAAAAATTGAATCCGAAAACGCGTTTGGAAGTTCTTCGTGGGGGTCCATGCTTTTGTGTCAGGGCAACCACTATAGCCAGTTCAATTTCGAGCTTTCCACCAGCATTATCCGTACTCAAGTGGGCGGAAAAGCCTATCTGTTGGTAACGGGATTGTTGCTTGGCGACATTTACTCCCGTATGGTAAAGGCGATAGAGGATTACGGTGATATAGAAGGCATAATAATCGGGCATATTACCGGAACCCGAGACCTTTTCGAGACCGAACGATTGGGGACTTATGTTTATCAGAAAGGAATAAAAGTGTATCTGCCATCCGGACATATCGCCATCTCCGGAGGCGTTGACATGTTTGTATCCGGCAACCCGTCGGTCATTCTATATCCGGAAGGCGCCACTCTCGACAAAATAACCAAACTGGGCGTACATTCTTGGAAAAACCGGACCACAGGCATGCAAGGACACGGACTCCCGAAAAACCATCCAAAACACGAACAGCATATCAAATTCAACGAAAGCGTGGGTATGAGCAGGGAAGAGGCCGAGAAGTTTTATTTCTTTAATATGGAAACCCCGCCCGAAAGGATCCATTATATGACCGAAGAAGAAATCCGACGTTTCGGAATAGCGGATATCCGTCCACAAAAACCCGACGAACCGTTTAGCGCGAGCATTGCCTAAAGGGTTCAAAAAGAAAAATAAAATCGTGCCGTTAGAACTACCATTTAAGCGGTTTTTCCAGATACTCCAACCTTCCGAGCAGATCAAAATGCTCACCGTATTCGTGGGGCATACCATGGTTAAAAGCGTAAACGAAGCGGAAAACTTTTAACGCAGTCCTTCTCCAATTTGGCATTGTAAGGGGATGCTCAGCCTGTCTTAGTTCCAAAATCACCTTCTTTTTGCCGTCTTCCGCATCGAATTTGTCGCCTAAAGCGCCGACCGAACCCACCATACCACCACTTTTAGGCTCTGGAAAATGTTCTCTCGTAAGCAGATCTTTCCCTCTCGCAATATTCACAATCCAGTCATGCCTTGTCAAATGGCTCATCGATTCCATATCCGGATCATCCCTAAGGTGGAAAATTCCATGCGAATACAGTGGCTCCGACAACTCTCCACTGGAAAGAAAATCCTCAAACTGAAAAATCGAAAGCCAGAGATCTTCCTTTTCAAGGCGTTCTTTATCAGGCAATAGCTTAAACACCGAGGCGAAATCGTTGCGCATCAATATAGAAAGCACCGACTTTGGCGAAGCGTATGCTTCTCTCTTTGTCACCAGAATATAAAAATACATCAGAGAGATAAGCCCTTTGGCTTGACCGCTAAACTGAAACTCCTTTTGCGCCCGGTCCGCCAGCAAAAGCGCATACCTAAGCCTTGCCGAATTCGATTCGCTTTCTTCCTGGTAAACGTTGCCCTCCTCTATACCGAACAGCGCTTTTCTAGCTCCCGATCTTTTATTTCTCAGTAATTCGTCCTCATCAGGATGGGCCACCGCCATTAAGTCAAAAAACTTCCACAACTTATCCGCATCAATGCCAATACTGGCCTGCATATTACAATAGGGCTGATTTACCCTGGCCTGAAAAATTGTCTCCTTGCCTATATCAGTAAGGGTTCCATGGTGCGCGATACTATGAATCGAGACGATATCATCGACATACCTTCCGCCCGTCAGATGGGCCAGCAGGTACTCCATATCCTTGAGCGTGGTACACATTCTCTCAAATCCCGCCCGGCTCTCTTCAAAAGGCTCCGTCACGACTTCCAGATAAGGCAACCTAATGTCTTCCATTCTATCCACCTGAAGCTCATAGCCATTCGCCTTCAGCAATACGTCACCAGCCCTAAAAGCGGGTTCGGTAAATTTTTCGGGAAACCAAAAATCGCCGTCATTGGACTCTTCGAATTGCTTATAATTTCTAAACGCATACAAGCGGGGAGCTTCAAACTCAAACCCTACTTTACGTTGAACACAATGGCCGGAACCCACAGCCGGAGGAAGTTTACTCACCGAGTTTCTTGAAGAGGAACTGTTATTTCCTCTTCTACAAACCCTATGTTTGGTAGGGTAAACTTCTTTCATGCTTTTTAAGGGAGTTTGTGCTATCGAATCCTTAGACAAATTCTATGCGCCCGTTTTTCGTACCATTCCCAAAGCGTAAAAATCAGGATTTCCAATCGAAAAAATCTAAAGAAAACCTTATCGTAATGTGGCAGGGCATGTCACAGATCCTCATATTCCTGCTCGATCTCTTTGCCCATCATTCTCCTTTCTACACCCAGCTGTTGCTCTCTATTAAACTGTTTCTCCGTGGCTTTTAATACCTGCCGTTCCTTGCCCAACATATCCTGTACAAAGGCTTTTTCCAGCACTTTTACGGGCTCCGCTTCACTAGGGCCTCGGTCCTCCATCTCCACTTCCTCTTCTCCGTCCGAAACGACCGATGGTTTAGGAATGGCGGTTTCCTTTGGCTTTTCTTCTTTTGGCATAGGCAAAGCCATAGCCTCAAAGCCTGGCAAAAGTGTCCCCAATTCCGGAATCGCTTCCTCAAAATCCTCCCTGATTACCACCATGCTGTCGTCACGATACGGCGTCACTTCTATATTCCGATAAGGGTGAAACAAATCAATACCGTGCGTGTCCAGTAGCTGGATAAACACCCGCATGGCTTTTTCCCGGCTTGCAGGACGTTTTTGGCTCAATTCGGCCAACGCTCTGGACCTGATTCCCATAAAGCTTTTTCGGTCAGAACCGTATAGTTTGTCATAACGGTCATAATGGTCCATCCACTCCACCACTTGTCCGGATACGCCTTGGCCAGTTAATTTTTCGCTCATGGCATGTAGCTTCCTAAGCTCGGCTTTATCCACATGTTCTTGTCCATACTCCCTTTGCGCCCATTGTAGCTGAAGTTTTTGGTACAAGGCCTCCATCGATTTCCAATCATTCTTTTTGGAATCAAACCACGGCGGGTTGGCTTTATGTCTGGAAACACTCGTAGACACCCGATCCAGAAAACGACCGACACTGGCCAACATCGGCGGATCCATTTCCCAAACATTCTGAAAATAGGAATCCTGACTCCAACTGACTCCCGGGCCAAAACGTTCTGTAAGCGCCAAACACTCGTCAGAGAAGAATCGTGGGTGAGCTTCCGCATACTCTTTTACATATTGCTTAATTCGTTCAAAACCTTCAGGACTAACAACCCGCAACACAATAGTGTCAGTACGGGTAGCGAGGTTACAAGTAGGCGATATGGCCATAGATTTCACGCTGATATCCCCAATCACCTCAGGGTTATCGAGCAAAGGCAATAACGCTTCTGCTACCGTATACACATGAGGGGCGTTGACATTCAGATAGATATCATATTTATAAGGAACCGCCTGTTCCTCAAGCACTGGGCCGGCGCCTTTGGCTCCTTTTTCAGATTCCAAACGCCCATAAATATTCAAAAAATAATTTCGAAAATGACTAAAGTCGCGTATACCCGCCAATTCTCTATGATAATAAAAATATGTCTTCCGGTCTTCGCAAGCTAATCTTAAATTCCGATCGGAAGGACGTTGCTGGAACAAGGCCACCAAACGCTTGGCCAAGTCTATTTCCTGTGCTTGACTAAAGCTAGGTTTCTTATTTCTAACTTTTGTATAATAAGAATAGAGGTTTTTCTGCAAGGTATTATATGGCTCCGTAAACCTTGAGTTTCTGCGGAATTTCCCGTCCCAACATTCCTCAAACATATCCATCAGCATCCGGAAAGAATGGTCTGGCTCTTCCAATAAAAAGACATTCGCGCTCACCCAAAAATTCTCGTCCACTCCCAAGGCGTAAGCCTTATACCACTTTACCGCTGCTTCGCCCACACCTTCGGTATAACCTGTCTGATCGTCGATTAGGATTGATCGGCCGTCGGTCAAGTGCACTTTTAGGTTAGGGATCATTCGTCCTCCCTCAAACTTATACCCGTGCGTATGCTTCCGAAGCTTAGCGTGCTGAAACGTCGCCTGAATCACTCCGGAAGGAGGCATCTTCGCCACACCTTCACGCTGATTTCGGGTATTTTGCCGGGGTTGAAACGTACGCTCCTGAAACATGTAAAAAGGGAAATGTCGCTGGCACAAATATTTATTTTCGGCCCAACATATTTAACACGCAATATTCCCGGATGTTCCTCCAATCTTTGGTAAACAAAGTAGTCGCTGTTCACCCCAGAATCTCAAAAGCATTATTTTATCCCTACTCCATTCCAATCATACTCCATATATTCGGCGGTTCCCTTGGCTATTTCTTCCCCGCACAAATGCTCGACGATATGAAATGACAAATCAATCCCGGCAGAAATACCTCCGGAAGTATAAATATTACCGGCTTTCACAAAACGTAAATCTTTTTTGGGAAAACCGGTCGGAACGATCTCCGCCATTTGCTCATACACCTCATGATGGGTACAATATTGCTTACCGTCTAGCAATCCTAAAGTCCCCAGCAACCTCGCTCCCGAACAGATACTGAGTGTCAATTCGGCAACATCATGCGTACGTTTCACCCAATCAAGAGTCTTCGTATCATTTATTACACTCCGGGTACCGGATCCACCCGATATAACAAGAATATCCAAGTCAGGACAATTGTCAAAACCGTATTTGGGATTAACCGACAAACCATTTACCGCAGAAACCGGATCGGTGGTTTTGGCAATGGTAAACACGTTAAACAATTCATAACCATTCAATTCCGAAGTAACGGAAAACACCTCGAAAGGACCGCAAAAGTCCAACACTTCCGCTTCGTCAAATATTAGAATACCGATATTTTTTTTCATATTGCTATAAATTAGGAAGATAACAAACAACAGGACACAGGCTCATTTACATAATCCCACCAACTCCAGCATAAGATCACAACACAATAATTAAAAAGCGAGAGTACATAACAATTTGTGTCCAATTCAATAAAAGTGTGAACCGAACTGATTGTCTTGGCCAAACGTCTCGCTGATTCTCAAATGGTTTTAACGAACCAACACTACGCACAACACATAACTGACTATGAGAAAAGTACTACCATCCCTCCTGACCGTTGTAGCCTTATTATCATTTTGTGCAGACACATACGGGCAAACCGAAATACGCTTTGACCGCTGGTATTTCAACGATGCCAACGGGAGACCGAAGATTATCCGAATATCCAACGACACGGAGATGAATAATGCGGCGATCCTCTCGTTCATAAAAAACGAACAAGGGAAAATCCATTTGGTCTACAGCGCCCATTCATTGAAAAACTCTAAACAGAAGAGCCACAAAATCACCTTCAGTGCCGGTAGCTTTGTCCACACACTTGACTTCAAGCCATGGCTAGCAATGGAACTAATCTCCGATACCTCGGATACTGAAGCGGTGGCCCAACTTTTCAAAAGTTTCGATATGGTTTTCGTATCTATTAACGACGGAAAGAAAAGACACTTTGACAATACAAAATTCAATAAGAATTATAAAAAATTATTGAAGGCCAAAGCTGAAAAATAAAGAAGTGTTTATAGTGTCTTCCGAAGCTCTTAAAGCCCAAGAATAAAACTGCCCCAGCTCTGTGAAATACACAAAACTGGGGCAGACCAAAAGTAATCGTCAATGAAAACGGGAACAGAGGCTCAATAAAACACCTTACTTTACCAGATACTTACTCCAGAAAGCTTTTCTATTGTCAATATATTTTGTTCCGCAATGCCCCTCGTTACCAAGCGGATCCGGAGTCTTCACATTAAAGCCTTTTTCCTTGTAATATTTAATGCCCTTTTCGATAGAAGGAGTAACGAAATCGCCGGTACCGTAATCGAAATACAGAGGAAGTTTATCACGTTCTGTGGTCATCGTAGCTGGGTCCCATTCAAAATTTGAATCGTTTGGTCTTGTGGCACCACAAGCCATATGCACAGGTCCTTGGAATTCGCCACCCAAAGTAGGAACCAGCTCGTCAGCCAAGTACCACCCGCCACCGGACGCACCCGAGAACAGGACTTTATCTTTAGGCAAACCAAATTGGTCCGTAAACGCATGTAGAATCTCCCTTACGCCGTTGGCGCAGTTCTTCTTGGCCCAACTGTGTATCGGGCCCATGGTCTTTGAGTCTTTCCAAGCGTCGGCACTCATCGCCATCAAAAGCAGATTATGCTTTTTGGCGAATTCCATGTTATAGGAAACTCCTGCACCCATAGCGCTACCACCATCTCCATGGAAAAGTACGGCCAATTGTTTGGGGGAAGTACCGTCGGAACGGCGCGAATAAACCACCTCTATACCGGCCAGTTTAGTCTTACAGACCATCATTCCGTCCACGTGAGTTTTCAACTGTTCTTCGCAAGTGATTTGACCTACCGCCGGACGCACATAGGGAGTGCCCTGCATGTATTCTTGCCAAAAAGTAAGACGATTGGTATATGCGTTATTCTCGCAACGCCCCGGATCTTTCTTCGGCGTTACCTTAAAGCCTTTCTGGGTATAAGCGTTATCTATCTTTTCTTTCGACAAACCGATAAGGGCAGGGTAACTGGCGCCATAATCAAAGAATAAGGCAAACTTGTTTACAAGCTCAGCTTTTTGTGTCGGGTCCCAAGCGAAAGAGGCTACACTTGGCTGATATATTCCGCTTGGTAAATGAAACGCCCCCTGAAACACGTCTCCAAAAGCAGGAATAAACTTATCGGTCAGGTAATGTCCACCTTCATCCACGCCCGAAAACAGGATATTGTCGCTAGGCAGATCGTAAGCTTCCAATACGTCTTCCAACGCTTCTTTTACCCGCTCGTGGTTTTTGACTTTTTTCCAATTCTTCTCCTCTGGATCAGATATAGCTATCAGCAGAAGATCGTTTTCGTCAGCGAAGTCCAAACCTCCGCCTAAACCGCGACGCAACTGATCGGCCTGAAGATCTTTATCAGGGAACAAAACCGCCAGTCTGGTAGGCTTGCCCGACGACGGTTCTACAAATACCACGTTAAGACCAGCGATATTCGTAGAGCATATAGTCTTCGTAATGTTGCTGTAAGTTTCCAGTTTCTTGGTGCAGGGAAGCCCGTCAGGGTTGGCGCCACCTCCGTTGTTTCCCGTTCCGTCAGGGTTTATATTTTTAATCGTTACGGTCATGGCCTTCTTTTCGCCAACCACAACGGCCTTTTCCTCCGGCCCAACGGACAACTCCAAAGCCACGGTCTCGTTTTCTTCGTTCTTGTCGTCCTTCGTTGGTTTAATATCAAAAGAGGCTTTCCATTCGCCTTCTACAATATCCAGCGTCACTTTCCCTTCGCTCGCTTCCGGGATTGTCGTATAATCCTCGCCGTACTTTGCGGTACCGTCCAACGCAATCTCCACCGTAGCGTTTGTATTCAGTTTATTGTCGCAAGTCAACAAAACGCTGAAAGCCCCACTGGTTTCTTTCAGCGATGTCTCCGTTATGGAAAAACTAACAACTGGCGTAGTCGCTTTGTCTTCCGAATCGTCCTTTTCGCAAGCCATTAACGCACAGGCGAAGAACAGGGGAAAGAGTAATTTCTTTATCATACCTGAAAAATCAATAATATGAATTTTTTTCGAATCTATTGATTTGATAAAGAATACTCAAAGTTTATATCAATAACTGTACATTTAATTTTTTTAATTAAAATAGCACATTGAATATTTATATTTTCAAACAATAAACATTTGTTTCTGTACTTGATTGACGTGAATTCATAACCTCATAGGCTAAATTCTGCTTCTTTTAAGTATAATTAAGCTCGTTTTCTTTTCATTTTTACTATTCCTAAGTCTTTTAGAGAGGCTGTATTCTGTTTTTTCAAAAAGTCATAAATCTTATGATATGCGCAGTTAAATATAAATATTTACATTGTTGATAAATAAAAGATGGCTTTACAAGCTTGCCGATGAAAATATTATGATTGTATTAATCGAATAAGCTATAATGAGATTACCCTCTCATAGTAAGTGGCATTACTTTCACTTTTTACTTTCTATTCCCTGACTTCTAGCCTTCTCAGCTTTTTCTTGCGGACAGGCTTGTCCCAATACTTCGCTTAGCGTTTTCCTTGCCCGAGTCAACTCAGTGATTTTTCGGTCAATCGCCTCAAGTTTTTTTCTAACCAAATCTTTCTGAGAATCGGCATCAAGCGTTCCCGCATCCAACATTTCCAAAACCTCTCCGCATTCGTTAAGCGTAAAACCCAAGCCCTTCATCAGTAATATTAGTTTTACCCGGTCCACGCATCCTTCGCCATATTCCTTATAGTTGTTATATTCGTTTGGCCGGCTTACATTCTTGAGCAAACCCATTTTTTCATACAGCCTAATCGTGTCTCTGGATACGCCCGTCTCTTTAGCTATTTGCCCTATTCTCATCTTTCCTTGAAATAAAGTGAAGAAAATACTTGACCGTTGACCGTGGTCCATGGTTTATATTTGCTTTCGAACAATACAAATTAAACGGCAAAGGGACAAGGCCCCGCCACCAAACAATAGAAAACACATAAAGCAAACCAGATGAGAAATCCCAAATCAACAACTGTATTAACGGCCATATTCGTCCTTTTACTCACGCTCCCGACAGTGGCCCAAACGATAGACTCCAAGAAATCTAGAATAGAGTTTTCCGTATCGAATATGGGTTTCCGTACCGTAGAGGGCACTATGCGGGGTATGCGAGGCACCGTACGTTTTGATCCGGACAATATCCAGAACGCCTCTTTCAATGTGTGCGTAGATCCCGCCACAGTAGACACCGACAACAATACCCGGGACAAACACTTGAGGGGTAAGAAATTCTTCGAAGTAGAAAAACACCCTACAATATGTTTTACATCGGAAAAAATAAAGAGAACAGATAATGGGTTAGTAGCCAGTGGAAAACTCACCATGCACGGTATAACGAAAGCGGTGAAAATACCTTTCCAACATAAGGGCAAGACCCTCACCGGAACAATTAAGATACTAAGAAGCGACTACAAATTAGGCCCCTCCGGCGGAATGATGGTAGGCAAAACCGTGACGGTAAAAATCATTTGTGTCGGGAATTGAATTTGGGTATTTGGAGGTATCAGGTCTTAGGTATTAAGTAAAATAAATCCATCCCTGATACCAAATACTATTTCCCTGAATTAACCAACATCGAAATGAAAAAAGCATATAGAATCACCTACATAAAAGTGAAACCGGGACGCGAAAAAGACTTTGGGGAACTTAGGAAGATACACGAGGAAGAGCTGAACCGATGCAAAAGCCTGATTTACGGAAGATTGTTCAAATCGTTCTTTTCATTTCCGCAAAGTAAAGCCCGCAACGCTTATGTTGAACTCAACGAATGGTCATCAGAAGCCACAATGCGGGAAGGCGAACGGACTGTCAAAAGCGCTATTGGTTATGAGGAATACACGGACACGTTTGAGGTGGAAGCCAGCTTCAGGATGATTCCGCAAGGCGAAAACGAAATCAACCTTAGCCAGATGATTCAGGAAGGATACGCCATAGAATTCGCGTCTCGACAGATAAAACCCGCCAAACGGAAGGTTTACCCGGAACGCCGAGCTGGTTTTATGCGCTTTATCAAACGCCAGCCGGGCTTCGTGTTCGATCAGGAGTTCAGCTCTCTCGACGAAGATATTGACATCTTGGTTTTCGCTTGGAAATCGGTGGAAGATTTCCGTAACGCCGGAAATAAAGTAAAACGCTCATTCGGGCAACTCTTCAAGACCATTCGCTATTTCGGCCTTATAAAACAAAAAGCCTTTCAGGTTGGTACAGTGTATAATTCCAAATAGGGGAGTAGGAAAATTATGGTATTACGTATCTAGCTTCAAACCTTGGTTACTTCATGCGTAATACCATAATTGATTCTGACCCATTTTTTTTCGCTACGATTTAGGTTAATTTTTTCATGTAGTCTTTATTGGTTTCCTTCATCTTAAGTTTCCTATTACTCAGAAACCTAGTCAAATTCATCCAAAACAATAGATACAGATATCGAATAACACTTTTTTATAAAAAATAAACAGGTCAAAATAGTACAACCAAGGGCTTTATTACAGATTAATCATTAACAAGATTTATTCTAAACTACAATCATCTAAACCTTCTGTTTTTGAGGGACTAACCCTGTTTTTACCGCTTCTATCCACGTCGATAAAATATCACTTCACAGGAAATATATTGCTTAAATATGGCTTTTTATTACCTCAAATGAGAGCTATCATATTACATTATTGACTATAGGGAAGTGAGGATATGATTTTTTTATTCAATCCAATCTTATACATTTGCGAATGTTAATTTTATTTAGAATAATAACAAATAAATATAAAGCGATGCTTACTCGCCCAAAACAGGATAATCATCTTAATAGGAAAATAGGGAAAGCTATATTTACGACTTTTTTTTTCTCATACCTGTACTTGATTAGCCTACCTGCCATTGCCCAGGTGACCTTCCATGGAAAAGTCACGGACAGCAAAGGCGAACCATTAAGCTACGCTACCATTCTGCTCAAATCGGTTTCCAAAGGGGGGCAAGCTTCCGCCAATGGCGAATTCCGCATTGATAATATTCCGGCAGGGGAGCATGAGGTGGAGATTTCCTTTATCGGTTACCAAAGCCATTCTTCCAAAATTCTTTTCGAAGGTAAAACCGTAAAGAAGAACTTCGTTCTAAAAGCAACTTCCCAAGCCCTTGACGCTGTGGAGATCCGGGCCGAAACCGAGGCCGAAGAGATGAAACGCAGTGGCTACAGCGTAGCCTTGATCAAGAGCGCCGAGTTCAAAAATGTATCGCCCGATATCAACCAAGTGATCAAAGCCCTTCCGGGTGTAAACGTACGCGAAACGGGCGGTCTGGGCTCCAGTTTCAATCTTTCCCTCAACGGGCTTTCCGGCAACCAAGTCCGGTACTTTATCGACGGCGTACCGATGGAGAACTACGGTTCGGCGCTTACGCTCAACAACTTTCCGGTTACGCTGATCGAGAACGTCGAAGTGTACAAGGGCGTGGTGCCCATCAAGTTCGGCGCCGACGCTTTGGGCGGGGCCATCAATATCGTGACCGACAATTCTCCGGGAACTTTACTTGACGCCTCGTACTCGGTCGGGTCTTTCAATACTCACCGTGTCGCCTTCAACGGAAAATACGCTCCGGCCGACAAAGGCTACTTCGTCAAACTCCACAGCTTTCTGAATTATTCGGATAACAGTTACGATATGCAAAACGTGCCTATCGAGGACGAACTGGGCAACCTGAAGGAACAGGACGCCGAACGTTTCCACTCCGCGTACACATCGGCGATGATAAACGCAAAGGCCGGACTCACGGGAAAAATATGGGCGGACGAGTTCTCCATAGGGTATCTGCATGCGCAAAACCACCGCGAATACCAGCATCAGGATTTGTTTATCACCAAAGCGTTCAAGGATTTTCATGGAGAAAATTCCAGCGACTTGGCCACGCTGAATTACAGGAAAAATATCGGGAAACTGTTCTTTTCGGCTTATGCCAACGGCGGAGTGGTCAAAGACACTTACGTCGACACCAGTAGCGTGGAAGTCAATTGGCGCAACGAGATAATCGACAGCAACGCCGACGGTGAGTTTTTCGAAAACAAAAGGCTTTATACGGTCACAGACCGAATCTTCAGGGCAAACCAGTTCGTCAGCTACGATCTGGGCGACTTGCACCAATTGCAGGCCAATTTCAGCCAAAACTACATGAGGCGAAAAGGCCACGACGATGTCGATCCTTTCAACACCGCTTTCAACGATCCCAGCCACATTTCCAAAAGTGTTTTGGGCGTTGCCTACCGGATACACAATCCGGCAAACACTCTCAACGCCGAGATCTTCGGCAAACAATATTGGTACTCCGGAGAAACCCGCTACACGGAAACGGGTGAAGCGAAAACCGTAAAAAGCGACGCCAACCCGACGGGCTTCGGCCTAACCACCGGCTGGACCGCCACCGACGACTTGGGCTTCCGTTTTTCCTTCGAAAAAGCCTATCGCCTGCCCGAAGGTTACGAACTGCTGGGCGACGGACTGTTTATCAACATCAGCCCGGAACTTCAGCCCGAAAAAAGCTACAACTACAACCTGGAGGCCGATTACGCCTTCGAGCTTTCCCGTTTTCAGTTCAAAATAGCCGTAAACGGTTTTTGGAGAGAATCCTCAAACCTGATCCGACTTTTGGCTCCAAACCCGAGAGACACCCGCTACGTCAACCTCAGCGCCGTAAGGGCCAAGGGGATTGAATCTAGCCTAACCGTAAGCTTCGACAAGCACTTGACGTTTAGCGGAAACCTCACTAACCAGAGCCTAAACGTAAGGGACTCGGAAGCCAAAGTACCGAACGAGCCTTTACTGTTCGGCAACGCCAGCTTGCGCTGGAATATCTTGCCGAATGTCTCTGACAAGGACCTTTCCGTACAATGGCAATTCTATTACACGGACAAGATCTATATGGCCCAAGTCTACCACGGCTCGCAAGGCAAAAAGATCATCCCTACCCAAAAGTACCATTCTGCCAGTATCGATTATGCTTTCGCCTCCGGCAAATACAACGTGGCCCTAATGGCCAACAACGTACTTGACGCCTTAGTATACGACAATTTCAGAGTCCAAAAGCCAGGCAGGGCCTTTTACCTAAAGCTCCGCTACGTCTTCGAAAAAGAATAAATACTGGTTGGTATTAGGTATTTGGTCTGAGGTACCTAAGACCAAACACCAACTATAGCTTTACTCTTCAATAAAAATAACAAACGATGAAAACGCTTAACCGAGCGCTACTTTTTGCGCTAACATGCCTTATAACATTCTCAGCTTGCTCAGATGATAATGATCCGGATCCAAAACCGGTCATCCCGGAAGGGGAAGAGTGGGCGGTATACCTGAAGCTCGACAAATCGCGTGACGAGAACGAATCCGAATACATCCTTCCGGGAGTGGACCTTATGCAAGGAGCAATCTCAGCCGAAGGGCAGGGGTACGAAATCTTGGGTTGGAACTTTGTCCGCTCAGTGGGCAAGACACTCTTCGTGTCAGGCTACGGCGACAACAAATGCAATTCTTACCAAGTCGACGCAACCAAGGCCGTCAAGAAAATGGCCAGCTTTACATTCGACAACGCCTTGGAAATGTTCGGCCATACCAAAGACCGTCAGTATATGTTGGCTATGGAAACCAACAGAACCGGTTATGACAACAGCCTCTTGTACATCGTAGACCCTATTACGGGCGAGAACAAGCAGAAAATCAGCCTTGAGCTTTTTGTGGATAAAGAGGCCGGTACAAAATCGCTTCCTTCCGCGCTTGTGGTTCGTGGCGATAAGCTTTTCGTTCCTCTCCATATTGTGGACGCCAAAGGCGGTTATACTTACCCCGATCCCAATGCGGCCCATGTGGCTATCTTCCCGTTCCCGAACGTGACGGACAAGCCCGAAAAAATCATCAAGGACACCCGAACTTCTCCAATCGGCGTAAACGGAGCCACTTCAAGCATTATCGAAGCCGACAACGGAAACCTGTACTCGTTCTCTTGCGGAACGCTCTCAAGCGGTATCGATCCAGCTTCCAGCAAACCATCAGGCCTCTTGCGTATCAATAAAGGGGCGACCGAATTCGACAAAGATTATTTCTTCAATATAGAGGAAAAGACCAACGGAGGAAAAATCTTCTGGATGGACTACGCCGGCGACAACAAAGCCATCGCCCGTATTTTGGTCAAAGAAATGGATCCTGATACTCCTTGGGCCGCTTTCGGTCGCGAGGTTTTCCACCAAAGATTGGTGATCCTCGATTTGGAAGCCAAAACCGTAACTAACGTAGCCAACGTGCCTTTGCACGCGAAACGTTACACTTCTCCGGTATTGGTGGAAAACGGAAAAGTATACGTAAGCGTAGAAACCGCCGAAGACGCCCACATCTACCAAGTGGATGTAGCTTCTGCCACAGCGGTTAAAGGCGCCAAAATCGAAGGAAAAACCATCAAAGGATTCTTCAAGCTATAATGAATTTTGGTATCGGGCCTTAGGTATAATCGGATACCTAAGGCCTGACACCATTATCTAAGACCTTAGCCATGTCAAAAAAAAACTGGTACAATTGGCACCTATACTTAGGTCTGGTTACCGGCCTGATAGTCTTTATAGTGGCCGTAACCGGCTGTTGTTGGGCTTTTAAGGAAGAAATCGAATCGTTCGACGCTTGGCACAAAACCGTCAAGCCCGAAAACAAACCCTTTATTCCCGCCACTCAGGCCAAGGAACTGGCCTTGAAATCCCTGCCGGGCCACCACATCCACGGTATTATTTTCGGTAAAAAAGACGAAAGCCTGGAAGTGGTTTTTTATGAGGACAACCCGGAATTTTACCAAAGCGTATTCCTGAACCCTTACTCCGGCGCCACGCTCAGGGTGGTTGATCACAAAAGCGGTTTCTTCGCCGTCGTGCTGGCCGGACACACACGCCTCTGGCTTCCAAAGGCAATCGGGGAAAATGTCATCGCCCTCTCCACGCTGATTTTTTTGACGATGGTCATAAGCGGAATCGTTCTGTGGTGGCCGAAAAACAAAAAAGCCCGCAAACAGCGCCTGACCTTCGACTGGAAAGCCACCACCCGCTGGAAACGCAAAAACTTTGACCTGCACGCCGTTGTCGGTTTTTACGCCTCGGCTTTCGCTTTTGCGTTGGCTTTTACCGGATGCGTCATGGCTTACGGATGGTTCTATTTCATAGTGTTCAAAGCCACGGGCGGCGACAAGAACCCGAGGTTCGTTTACCCGGAAAACGTCTCCGAAGCCAACGCTCCAAAAGCCCCTATCGATGCGCTGGTACCTATGCTTGTAGAGCATTACCCCAACGCGAAAACCTACGAACTCCACTTTCCGGAAAGCGACACCACAGGAATATTGGTGGAAATGGCCAATACCGAAGGTCTTTTCTACGATATGGATTATCGTTTTTACGATCAGTCCACTCTACAGGAATTGGAGACGAACAGCATCTACGGCCCATACGAGAAAGCCGATTTCGCCGATCACGTAATCCGTCTAAACTACGATATTCATATTGGCGCTATTGGAGGATTGCCCGGAAAAATACTGGCATTCTTGGCCAGCTTGCTAGCGGCGTCCTTACCCGTAACGGGATTGTTGATGTATCTGGGCAGGAAAAACAAAAGTTCAAAAAACAGAAAGAAACAGGCGATAACGCAAGCAGTATGAAAGTGGTCTTAAGTATTAGGTATTCGGTCTTAGGTACCTAATACTTAAGACCAAATACCTAATACGAAAAGGTTTATCCAATTGCGTAGGAGGTGCACAACATCCCTTCAGAAGCCGTAGCCGGATGCGCGCAAGTCGTCTGGTTATGCTTTACGCAGTTACCGCAGTCAGAGTCTTTGTGCAACTCCAATTTCTGGTCAAACTTTTCACAAGTCTGATCAAAAACTACCATAGTATTATTCACTCTGCACAAGCTGTTGTTCATCAGGTTGTCACAGTTAATGCAAGAATTCGAAGTTTTGATATCCATAGCGGTAGGGGTTTAAAATGTCTGTAGAATACGGTGTAAATTACCGGACACAGCCTCTTAGAATCAATCAAAACAAACTAATCTGGCGAATACATAATTGTAATAAATTTAAATAAAACACGCCTGAATCGGTCTCAGGCTATTTTTTTTGGAAAGACCAAAACCTTGAGGCAAAACGCAACAACCTTCATTCTACCCCATCCGGAACCCTATCGCAAATGGAGGGAAAACCCACCATACGCCGTTTATAATGCAGGAACCGGTTTGGCTTCCGAAGAGTATTTTTCGAAAATTTTTAAACGCCTCATAATGCGCCTTAACACACTACTGAGCTTTTTAATTACCGTCTGCTTTCTAGCGCAAACAGCATTGGCCCAGAACAAGACCATAAAACCCGACGCCGTCTGGAAAGACAGCGCGGGAAAAAGAATCAACGCCCACGGAGGTTGCGTAATTTCCCATGGCGGAATCTACTACTGGTACGGCGAAGAGAAGGAAAAAGGCCTATCCGAAAAAGAACACGCCGACGCCGGCGTCCACTGCTACGCCTCATCAGACTTGGTAAACTGGCACGACCAAGGCTTGGTACTCAAACTGATAAAAGGGGAAACACTCAGCGATTTAGCCTTCGACAGCAACCACGACCGCCCCAAAGTGGTGTATAACGAAGCCACCCGGAAGTTCGTCATGTTCTTCAAACTCTATCTCCGGGGCAAAGGCCACGGAGTAGCCTACGTAGGTGTAGCCACATCCGACAGTCCGGTGGGGCCATTTGTCTACAAACACAAATTCTTGGGAGGTGGATCGCCAAACGGCACCGGAGATTTCGCCATATACAAAGACGACGACGGCAAGCTATACCACCTCTCGGTAAGAAAACCCGACAAAGCTTTCGTAATCGGAAAAATGCGTGACGACTACCTGATGCCCGAAGGAAAATACCAAATATGCGAAGGCGTAACCCGCCATACCGAAGCTCCGGCCATTTTCAAAAAAGACGGCATCTACCACATGTTAGCCTCAGGCTCGACAGGCTGGGCGCCCAACCCCGCAAGGCATTTCACAGCCCGGAACATCTACGGACCTTGGAAATTCCGGGGAAATCCATGCCAAGGCACAAACCCGCATAACAACCTCGGGCCAGACAAAACCTTCGGCGGGCAATCGAACTTCGTGCTGAAAGTTGACGAACAAAAGGATGCCTATATCGCCATATTCGATATCAACAAACCGAAACACCCTTACGAAAGCGCTTATATCTGGTTACCGATCAAATTCAAAGGCAAGGATATTAGCATTCTGTGGCAAGACGCTTGGAGTTTGGATGTATTTCGGAATCAATAGTTTACATCCTTTTCAGGAAAATCAAAACGTGGAGACAGGATATACCCTGTCTCTACATATCTGTATTTCAGATTTTTACCGATTACTGACTACTTCCCCTCCGGCTTCCGCCAACGTATCTCCCCAAGCCGAGATCATTTCTAACAAAGGAACCAGCGTCTGCCCTAAATCCGTCAAGGAATATTCTACCCTCAACGGCGGTTTGCCCGAATATTCCTTCCTGTAGACCACCCCGTCCTTTTCCAACTGTTTTAGCTGAAGGCTGAGCGTGCGTTCCGTCACTACGGGCATGCTTTTTCTCAATTCGTTGTAGCGCAGAGTCCCGTCTTTTAGATGATACAGAATCACCGATTTCCATTTTCCCCCAATAATATCCATCGTGATACTCGTGGTGCACGGATACAGCTTTCCGTTCAGGCTTATCATCTGGCTTTTGCAATTCAACTTCATTCGAAAAGGTTTTCGGAGCAGAAAATCAAGACTATCCAAAAGGATAGTTATTGCGAAGCTACGGCGCAATGCCTAATATCGCAACTATAATAATGATAGTAGAATGGCGTTCCCAAAACGGGATCACCCGAAAAACCTACAGATGAGAAACCTATTCAAATACACACTCGCCGTATTCCTGTTTTCCGCCCTTTGGTCTTGCCAAAGCGGTAAATCAACCAAAAACAGCGAGAAAGAAACCATCGCGGCAAAAGCCAAAAGCGTTCTGTTTGTGCTTTCAAGCAACGACCAGATGGGCGACACCGACAAGAAAACCGGCGTTTGGCTTGAGGAATTCGCCACGCCGTATTACTTGCTCAAAGACAACAACATCAACATTACCATAGTGTCGCCAAAAGGCGGACAGATACCTTTCGATCCCGGTAGCCTGGCCGAAGGAGCCGCCACCGAGGCCACCAAACGCTACGAACAAGACGCCGAGCTAAAGAAACTTCTAGCTAATACCGGCACGCTGACCAGCGTAAAAGCCGGCGATTTCGACGCCGTTTTCTACCCGGGCGGACACGGACTTTTGTGGGATTTGACTACGGACAAAAACTCAATCGCATTGCTGGAAGACTTCTTCAACGCAGGAAAACCCGTAGCTTCGGTTTGCCATGGACCGGCCGCTTTCGCAAATGCCAAAGCCAAAAACGGCCAGCCAATCGTATCGGGCAAAAAGGTGACTGGATTCTCCAACACCGAAGAGGAAGCCATTCAGCTGACCGGCACTGTGCCGTTCCTTTTGGAAAACAAACTCAAGGAAAACGGAGGCCAATACAGCCGTACGGACGATTGGAAAAGCTACGCACAAGTGGACGGCAACCTGATCACGGGCCAAAACCCGACCTCTACGCCAGCCGTAGCCGAAGCGTTGCTCAAAGCGTTGAAATAAGGAAAAGCATTAATAATCAATAAAATATCTCGATCAACCCACTTTAAAGACGGCAGGAAAAACCCTGTCCGTCTTTTTTTGTATTGGGCATTCAGTCTTGATTCTTGGGTATTTTGACCATCAACAGAAGAGGGAAAACCGGACAATCCAAAGGAACTCTCCCAACTCTTTGCTCTCATATTTGTACTGCAAACAGAATCATTTATATATTCGCAAAGCAAACAAAGTCACACAGCAAATATTACAATGTATTTTTATGAAACACATGTTGTTTCTGACCTTGGCCTGTTGCCTACTTCCGTTAGGCCTGCGCGCCGAGGCCGTTGAGGGCCTGATTTTTTTCGAAAGGCAAATCAAACGCGCCAGCTTCGATATCCCAACCGAAAGCGAAACGGGGGAAATCCGCTTCGAGCTACTGCAACACAAGGTCAGGTATTATGACGAGTGGGGAAACAAACAAATCCTAAAGCCCAAACAGGCGAGGGAGTACCGCTTTACCTTCAAGGGAAAGGAAATCCGTATGATATCCGTAAGCCGGAAGGCCTTTCCAAAGAAAGGGACAAAACCGCCGTTTGCCAAAACGCTATTTCTAAGGTGTGTGGAAGACGGCGCCGTAAGGCTTTTGGAGTATCACCGGGGCTCGGATATCAACGCGCAAAGGCGGCGTATGCTTCAGCAACCCGCCCGGTATTTTAAGAATGCAGGCCCGGGCCAACAACCCCTTACCAAAGGGCGAAAGGAATACATTCTGTTTAAAGACCAAGAGGTTTTGGTCTTGGACGCCACAACGACCAAATCTCATCTAGACCTCTTTTTGTCCGATTGCCCAAATATTCAGGAAAAGGCAACCCGGCAGACGGATACTGAAGACACGGCGACCTTGGCGGTGAGATTGTATAACGAGAATTGCGGAGTTGTGAAGAAGTAGGGGAGAGACGTATCGGCTGAAAACCAAACTCAAGTTCTATATATTTTACTCAAACAGACCATGAAACGCACACTTTTTTTCACCTTAATTCTCTGCGCTTTGACATCCGTATCGCGAGCGGATATTATTGAAATAGTAAACGGACTAATCTTCTTCGATAGGCAGATTCAGCAGGCAAGTTTCGAAATTCCAACAGATCGAGACACTGGGATAATCAACATACAAGCCCTGCAAGGAAAAGTGAAATACTACGACGAATGGGGGAATAAAAGAACCCTGAAACCCAAGCACGCGAAGGAATACCGGTTCACGTATCGCGGAGAAACCATTAGGATGATATCTACGAAGAATTCCGATTTCAACAAACAAGGATTAGCGTTAGTCTTGCGCAACTCCTTGTTCCTAAGGTGTACCATGGATGGTCCCGTTAGGCTATTGGAATTCAGAAAGGGGCCCTTAATGATGCTTAGTCCCGGTCCAAACCCCAGAGCAATTCCAGCAACCACGGCGTTTGAGAGTAATCCCGCAGTAGTTTATGTTTTAATAAAGGATGGCAAATCATTAGTAGTCAACGACCTTTTCACGGAATCCAGCATAAAGCGCTTTCTGCCCGACTGCCCAAAGCTATTGGACAAATTGAAAAAAGAGAGAATCAGAGCGGTGGACGCCCCCCTAATCGTAAAGTTTTATAACGAGAATTGCGCTACCGAGATAACCCAATAAACAGATTATGGGTGTATAAGTACGCACAACGACAATTATTGGCATTTAAAAGACGATATCCCGAAACCATAAACAACTTGCTTATAACTAGCTTCGGTGTTACTTTTTCAGATGAAAAAGTAACCAAAAAATCTCTCAAATACGGCTACAAATTTTTCTTCCATCCAAAAGCATCGCAGTTATGGAAGAAAAATAAAGGCCTGAAATTAGTTTTTTGGAACGCATTGGAATCAAAAATTGACTAACCCATGAGCAAAGATAATTTTGTTCAGATGCATACTTAAATTCTGGGTTAATTGAAACAGAACGTCCTATGCGTATCCGAATCGTCAAGCTTCAAAAAGCCACCCAACACGAAAGGCTGTCCTTAAAGACAGCCTCCCGTATATTGTAAAATCAATTCCATATCAGGGAACCGATCGATTCTTTCACCAAAAATTAAGACGTTCCCTTCGCTTTCTTCAGGTTACGGTCATTTACTTTCTTATAACCGTTCAGCCGGATATCGCCGTTATCATAAAGCGTGGCCACGCCAAACGCGTTATTATCCAACCCTTTGCCGTCGCACATTGCCGGAAGCGTGCAGTAATGGATTCCATTTTCCGTATGTTGCGTATCTACGTGTGCGTGGCCTTGGAACACGGCCAACACCTGCCCGGAATCCGACAGAATCTTACGCACCTTATCAGCGTTCAGCACCATATGCGTTTTTTCGCCCAACAACTGCTGGTGAATAAACACTACCGTTGGCGCGCGGTCGGCGCTTAGCTCCGCCTTGAGCCATTCAAGCTGCGACTCGGGAATCTGCGAGTCATCCCACTTAAAATTATCATGGTCGTAAGAAACGCCCGCCTTGGTGTAACAGCCGTCCAGCACTATAAAACGAACGCCTTTGCGCATAAAGCTATAGTGCGCCCGGTCTTTTCCTATACCGCTGTTGGTGACATTGGCCAGAAACTGTTCCTTCGAGAGACTGTCCATATCATGGTTACCCAACACATGAAACCTGTCTCCGTCAAAGTCCGCGTACGCGCGCTCAAAATCACGGAGATATTTCATCGTCCTACGCTCGCTAGGTTTTGCGTCCTGATCCTTAAAATCGCCCAAGTGTACGGCAAAGTCCGGTTTGACCGAATTAAGCACCCTGACACATTCCTTCATCTTTGCCATGGAGTCGCGATAATAACGCTCGTTGTGACGAGGCCGGTCCGCATAATGCGAATCGGTAATCATCCCGAAACTCACCAAAGGTTTTTCGCTCCCTTTCGCCAACGCGGACCCGAATACGGGCAACGCGGAAGCCAATAGCATGGAAGTTTTCACGAATTTTCTTCTGTTGATCGTCTTTTTCTCAGCCATTACAAAAAATCGTAAAGATTCTTCGGTATAGAGGCTCGCATCTTCAAATAAACTTCGGAAATGGGGCGAACAATTTTCCTAGCTTACTCCTATACCCGTTAATTACAAAGTACTTTCCGTAAAAGGACAAAGGCTCCGAAATATAGAAACCAAGCCCAAAGGGTCTGAATAACAATTGTTTAAAAATCAATTTACTCAGCCTTCAGGCATATCGCTATTTACATTGTACTACTAAATACAGTTTATGTAATGCAATAATAACTAATTTAGTTTAATAGGTTGTTGTTTTGATTTCAAGCAATTGTGAAAACATGAGGAAATATAGCCCAGAAAAAACAACCCCGACAATACGGAAAACTCCAACCAAATACATTTTGCACTTTTAAAGCAGATTCAGTCTCCCTTCGGCTTATTTCTCTAATAAGCCCAAGTACAACTTCTCCACTTTTGCCCGGGCCCAAGGAGTTCGGCGCAAAAATTTCAAACTTGACTTGATAGAAGGGTCGTGGGTAAAACAATTGATACGGATTCTGTCCCCCAACTCATCCCAGCCGTATTCCGCCACCAAACGTTCCAATATATCAGCCAGCTTTACGCCATGTAACGGATCCTTCGATTTTTCCATCTCTCTGCTCTTTGTTTCCCTCAAAGATACGAAGATGCCACGGTTGTTTTTGTCCCCTCGCGTCCCTACGTCCGCTATTTGTTCCGCTATCGCGAAATATCATAACCTCGCTCCATATTCTTTGTCCTTTTACCCGGTACTCTCCAACAACAATAATCCCCCAACAGAGTAATACACAAAGAGAAAGCAACGCGGAGAGGGAAGGCATGTTCAGGCATCAGCGGGGAAAGGCGACGAAAACACATAACAAAGCAGGAGCTAACGGACGCTCCATGCCCGCCCAAGCCATGCTAAGGCGCAAGAAGAAAGACGATGAAGAAGAGGACGTATCCCACTTTACCAGCGTAGACATAGATGACGAATGCGTGGACATAGTCCCGGAGGCCGCGCCCGAATATCAACCCACACCGCCTAGCCTAGGGGCTACGGGAACTTCCACAACACCAAATAGCGCTACAGCCACGGGAGGCAAAAAATACTCGCCGCCGCCCGCATACGAGAGCCACACCGAGTTTACGGAATCTTACCGCAACAGGGAAGAAAACCAACCGCCAAGCCCCGTGCCGTTCCTTCCGGAGGTCCCGCCAAGGCCGGGCTACGGCGACCATTCAGAATTCACGGCCACATACCGGCAACGCCACGGCGCCATACCGGGAATAACGCCGCCAATGCCAGCGACCAGCGAAGGACTCTCAATCCCGACCACACAAGCCGGCAACGAAGCTTCCGGTTTCTCCTTTCCGGTGTTAAGCTCGCTAATGAGTTTACTGCCATCCAGAAAAAAAACGGTGGTGACGCCAAGACCTAGAGCGGAAGCCACACCGGCGCCACTCAACCCGACTTGGAGTCTCCCAAGAACCAAAGGCGACGAATTTTCGACACTGAACGAAAGGCTCCAAAAACACAAAGCCTCTTTGGCTTCGGAAGCCGATAAATATCTGGTGCCCTTCGAGGGCGAAGAAGAACCCTCGGCCCTCGACCGCAAAATAGTGAAACGATACTTCGAAGGACCGCAGGAAGAACGGGGCGAATATCTGGAATACGTGCTATTCTTCCGAAAAAGAGCCTTCCACTTTATACAACACCTAGGTTTGGCGCATGCGGTGGAAGGCCTTAACATATACGACCTAACCAATTTTTACGAGCAAACCCTACAGGAATTACAAGGCGAATACGCCAGCGAATTCACGAAACAGCCCGGCTTAACGCCGTTCAATCTTTACCATCTAGTGCTCGATTTCGCTAAAAAACGAAGTACCTGCACTGCCGGCCTCTTCAACAACGCCTACTTAAGGGGACTCTGTCACGTAGCTTACAGCGACTTCGCCAAAAGCAGGCAAGCGGAGGGAGGCGACGAAAAATTCGGTCCGGTAGAAATCAACAATCCAGAATATCTGGACATGGTTATGCGCTTTGACCCCGACGGCGTAACCAAAGATTTCCTTCGCAATGAATGTCTATCGGAAGAAAGGGAGACCGGCCACCCAACGGACTATGTCCGGGTATACAAAGACATATACTTTGAAACTATCCGGGATATGCGCGAACGGGAAATCCTGAAAATACCGTTCAGCGATGCATTTTCCGAGATAATGTTCTCCATACAGTCCAAACTGCATATTTCCTACAAAAACCTCTTCAACCACAAAATGGTGAAAGGCCTCGCCCTAAGGATTTTCTTTGAGCTTAGCGAGGCTCATTAATAATACCCGTGTTGGTTATCTGCTTAATTCCCGAAATTATATTTCTTGGGCTTCGGTTTTATAGGAAAAGCCACTCGCAATATAAATTTTACCCTGAATAACACGACCGAACCATTTTACTTGTTTCTTAAATAGTTAAATTCATTTATATAAAGTGAAATAAATATACTTTTTTGGCTATATTTGAATCGCCTACATTGTTTTTTGTTCTTTATTGAGGTCTCCTTAATCACCTTGCGGGAGGCCATTTTTAATCATTAAAGCTTGGGATAACTCCACCCAGAGCTTGTTCAAGACATCTTAATATGAAAAATCTATTGAGTATTTTTCTATGCGCTTTACTATGTGTTGCGGCTTGCAATTCGCCGAAAGAGGTTGGTTTTTATAAAGTTATAACCTCGCCAAACCAAGCGCGGAACGGGTTGCCGTTTACGGTATCGCAGGTTATAATTGAGGGTAACGAAACTGTTTTAGAACTCCGGTATGAAGCGAGACATCGAAAAAACATTGAGCATTACCTAAAAAAAACTCACCTGGAGCCTCAGGGGATAATAGGCGAACCAATGAAGTTTTCCAAAGTCACATTTTTTGAAAGTACAGGGCCAGAAATCACAAAGAGGACCTGTTTGGCGCATTATGATCGCATTCCAGACGGTACCCAATTTATAAACCTTATTCACGAAACATACAGAAAAAAAACTCGGAATATCGACCTGCGTATCGAAGACTTTCCCGAAGGTTTTCCAAAAGTATTGGCGGGCAAGTGGTACGCCACCGACGACGACGCCAATCTTACTTTCTGCTTTTTACCGGAAAAGGTTTTATATGATGGAGAAATATGGGACTACGGCGAAATAGAAAAAGGCTGGTTGAATACGAAAATTAGCCTAAAGGGTAACGAAAGAAATATCAATCTGAGCGTAAACACGAAAGGTAAAGATTCGGTGAGTATTGGCGTAAACGGCGAAAGCACTTCGAAATATAAGCGTTATCACTTTCCGAAAGTCAACACGGAAGATCCTTACGAAGTGAATATTTTACCGAAAGCGGACACTGCTGTCTATGCGGGTTATATCAAAGGGTACAGGCCGGATTTGGGACCAAAGAGCGGGATGGTTCATCTTAATGATTTTCTTGGGGGACATTCTTTACCATATCGATATAAAGTCAAGGAAGATGGCTCATTTCGAGTAAAACTAGCTATACATCATCCTATTTCGGCAATCGTAAGAATGGGGCAAGGAACACGATACTATTCTCATGTCTTTTTAGAGCCGGGAAAAACCACATTTCAGCTATTCGAGAAAGAGAGGCAAGAATTTATGGGACCAACTGCCAGAGTAAATAAGGAAATTCAATTATATAAAGAGGTGACAAAACCTTTCGGGTCTATAAATTATCACCGGGACTTTTCGAAGAAAGAGATAATAAACTATACCGCTGAGGAGTACAAACAATATTGTTATGGCCAATGGGAAAAAGCGCTGAAAATATTTAAGAAATACGCTTTTTCAGAAAAAGTCAGTCCTAAAGGAAAGCAAATACTAAGCGCAGGGATAAATTTCAATGCGCTGTACTGTATGCTTGAGGTGGAATCTTTCAAAAGGGATGTCCTAAGCGAATTTCGGGAATTTGACAAGAGCAAATACCCAGACCTGAAACCGGGAAACGATTATTATGATTTTTTGACAACCGATATACTCAATGATCTTGACGGCCTTCTGTCTGTAAATAGCGCTTACAGCATTTTCATAAATCGTTTGTCTTTCTGCCATTGGACAAAAAGTAAAGTAAATAGTATGTCCCACGATTTCGCTAATGCATTAAGAACTCTGGAAAAGGTCGAGAAGACAGGTCGACTAAGCCCAATTGAAGCGGAACTGCTCCAATATGATAGGGACAAAGGGGCTCCCTTCCGTGAATACGAGGCGTTCAGAAGGAAGAATAGAAAAGAGATTATAGACTTTATGATGCGTCATGAGAAGCATGTAAACAAATTTTGGGAAATTGATACCGGAACGAATGCGGGCGTTGTTTCCGAAGCCTTGTTATTGGATTTTGTAAACCAAAGAATCAAAAATAAAAGCAAAGCGGACAGGGAGCTTTTAAGGCAATTGTCTCCTGAACTAATAGAAAGAGACAAGGATTTCACAGACAGATTTGGCCCAACGATAACGAAGATTTATGATAAACATTCAGTAGAAAGTAATCTACTATTTAAGGAAATCGTCAAACTAAACACTTTGGACAGCCTTCGGGATCATCATTACAATGGCGAAGCAACCTTTGCGTTCGACCTGATTAAATTAAACAACTTGCTCTCCGTAAAATATATAAATACGATTGGGAAAGGGGACAAAAGGATCGATTTGCTCAAAGAGCACTTAAACGTGCCTGTATTTCGGGAGTATCTTGAAATGTTTATTGCCGAACAATACAAGTATCATTTGCAAAGGGAAAAATCGGTTGCGAAAAAGAAGGCAGTCCACGACGCCGACACAATCTTGGCGGAAATGATTCGCCCGCTCGAAGGAAAAGTGGTGCTTGTGGATTTTTGGAACACTTGGTGTGGGCCTTGCCTCGATATGCATCAAAAGCTCAAGCCCCTCAAAAAAGATATGGAGGGCAAGGATGTGGAGTTTCTTTATATAGCGGACGTATCTTCACCGCTAAAGTCATGGAGGACCTTCGCCGATGGAATGAAGGGCAAGCATCACCGCGTAAGCAAAGAAGAGTGGCAAGCGCTAAAAGCGAAATTCGAGATCTCCGGGATTCCCCATCTTGCGCTTATAGGCAAAGACGGGCGGATTATCAACCCTAAGATCGACTGGATTCATACGGTCAAAACTTGGAAAGGGTTTAAGGCAATGATTGATAAGGAGTTGGCGAATGAGCCGTTATGACGGTCGGGGCTATCGTACCAGTTTCTGCTTTTATCTACCCTAAAACATTTATGCGTTCATAAAAAAACCAGCATGTACCTTATAGCGCGCAAAGCGGTTGTTTTTGACGGTGATTTGGATATTTTAAAAGGGCCAAAAGTATCATCAAAGTATCTTTATCCGTGGCGTTAAGCATCATGATCCATGGCTAATCTACGGATAAACCCATCTGTAAGGGGCTAGAAGGGCTATTTTGGGTAAAATTGTCAAGTAAAATAGGTGTTTTTGAGGGATGTTATTTTTTTATCAAATATAGCCGTTTTCGGGAAGGTACTCCCTCCATTAAAAGAGAAGGGGCTTTAAGGTCTGACATTCTTTTGTTTCAATTTCCCACATCCATAAAAAGGAACGCATAACGAAACAGGGCGATTAGAAACCAGAGTATAGTTCGCTCTGGTTTCTGTTTTTCTTCAGAGTGTATAACAAAATCAGGGCGATTAAGCATTGGGTGGAGCTTGGAAGCTCCAAATATGCGTAAGGCACTAGGCTGGAGCCTATCGCCAACCCTATTATCTCTGTTTACCCTGAAATGGTTATACACTCGTTGAAAAAAGTATTAAACACTCAAGAATATTTTTTTCCTATACAAAAAATACAAAAACAGCCACCTGACCATAATTGCGGCGCCGGCCAAGATTACGGCTCCGTATTGCTCGCCACCCAATTGCGCCAACCACTGGAACATAGACCGTGTGGCGTATGACCAATTGATAAAAATCCCCGACATATAAATCAGGATAGAATTCATGCCGATAACCCGAAAGAAAAATGCCCATTTCGTAAAGCCTTTGACATCAATCACATAATAAAACACGGCCATCAGCAATAGGCTCAGGCCGGCGCACTGAAGAGTGAATGAGCTGGTCCACAAGTTTTTATTTATAGGAAAGAACAGATTCCAAGCCTGAGCTACGCCCAACAATACCAATCCGGCCACAACCATCCCCAAGGCCTTCTTATTACCGTCAATCTTCTCGCTCCGTAGCCATTCTCCGGTATAAATCCCCATCAGCCCCGTAGCTATGGCCGGTACGGTTGATATCAGTCCCTCCGGATCGTGTATACCGCCAACCAGCAATTTGCCGGGCATCAAAATCCGGTCGATATAAGACACTACATTGCCTTCCAAAGTCATATCGCCGGCTGAAAAACCGGGCGCCGCAAAGAAGCCCAAAAGCATCCGGTAACCGACCAATATGGAAACGGTCCAAAATGCCCGCCAATGCTTTCCGGCATACAGGTAAATGATATTGGCGAACATATACGCAAGACCAATACGGCCCAACACGCTTCCTAAACGCATCTGCTCAATCGGCTGAAGCTTCAGACCGTTATTATAAATTACGCCCAACAGCACCAGCGTCAGGCTACGCCGAACTACTTTTAACAAAAGTTCCTTTCGGTCCTTACCCTTTTCCAGCTGTCGCCCGACGGAGAAAGGAGTAGACACCCCGGCCAAAAACAAAAAAAGCGGAAAAATAAGATCGTACAAAGAAAAGCCGTTCCACGATACATGCGTCAAGTTTTCGGACATCAGCCCTAATACCGGCCCTCCCGACACCTTGGCCCATTGCTTAAAAAAAACATCGGCCCCGATAATCCAAAACATGTCAAAGCCCCGAAGCGCATCCAATGACGCCAATCGCTTATTGTTAATTAATTCGCCCATAAATACTTAAATAAATGACAATACGGATGTGTTAATTTTTAGATAATACCAAGGGAAAGGTTAGTGGCTCAAGTGTTAGGGTATGTGTATAAAATGGAGTCCGTTTTTCTTTTCGCACACAAAAAGTTCCCCCAGAGTTGGGTGCATCAGCCTTCGGCCGATTACATTTCACTAAAAAATGACGCGATTGTAACTTCCTTTTGACAGGTCCTGGTACAATTTAAAAGTAAATCCGTAAACAAAAAAGCACCCCGGCCATTTCCTCTTTCGGATAGCCGGCGGTGCTTGGTCTCGTTTTCCGATGGCAATACCAGAAAACACTCTTAATTGGCTTTTTCTTCGTGTTACGCTTACATTGCCGTACGCAAATCGTCGAGTTGTGGCCAACCCTTAGGCGATACGTCGTTCGACTGTTTTGCGCCCGGAGTGCTACGGCCATCATCGATGCATTTCATCAACAAAGCTTTAAGCTCACGCGCTTTTTCCGGCTCTTTCTCGAAGAGGTTATTCTTCTCTCCCGGATCATCTTTGAGGTTATACAACTGGAAATCCGGCATCTCGTCCCAGCCTTCTGGCGCAGGCTTGCCTTTTCGTGGCGGACGCGGGGCACTCCAACCTCCGGAACCTTTGCACATAGCCAATTTCCAATCGCCTTGACGGATTGCGAAACGCCCGGCGATGGAGTGGTGGATAGTGTAATCCCTCTTGAATTTCTTCGAGTTCGGCCTTTTCAGCAAAGGAATCATGCTGTAGCTATCCTCACCTTCGTTGTCCTTGAGTTTGTGCCCCACGATATCGGCGCAAGTAGCCATAAAGTCGGTAGTGCAAATAGTCTTGTCAGACACTTGCCCGCCTTTAATTCTGGCCGGCCACTTCACGATAAACGGCACCCGGTGCCCGCCCTCGAAGATATCGGCCTTATGCCCACGAAACTGCGCGCTAGGGTAGTGGCCTTTGTCCTGAAGCTCGTTCATCTTCGCCGCCGGCGAACAACCGTTGTCGCTGGTGAAGATGATCAGCGTATTGTCCTCGATTCCCACATCTTTCAGTGTTTGGAGGAGTTTGCCCATATGGTCGTCCACCTGCATTACGAAATCGGCGTAGGGGTTCAAACCGCTCTTGCCTTGAAATTCCTTGATAGGCAAAACGGGGGTGTGAGGCGAGGGGAGGGGCAGATAGATAAAGAAAGGCTTGTCGCCGTTGGCCTGCTCCTTTACCTTGTTAATTGCTCTGGCGAAGAAATTCGGCGTCACCTGCTCGTGTACGAAATCGTCGGCCGTAAGGCCTTTGCGCCACCATGCGCTACCGCCTTTGTTTACGGTAGTTTTGGTTGGTACCATGGTGCTCTTGCCGTTTTCCACATATACGTATGGCGCCATATCCAACGATCCGCAGTGCCCGTAAGCGTAATCGAAACCGCGCTCGTTAGGGCTGTCTGTAATCGGCTTCGAGAAGTCCACTTTTCCGTCGGCGCCTTTTTGCCAGCCCCAGCCCAAGTGCCACTTGCCGATATACGAGGTGTTGTAGCCAGCGTCGCTGAGCATTGAGGCCACAGTGCTCCGGTCTTCCGGTATCAGGGCCGGAGAATACCCGCCCAAAACGCTTTTCTTGAGCGTGGAACGCCAGTTATAGCGCCCTGTAAGGATACCGTAGCGCGTAGGCGTACATACCGACGAGCTGGTGTGGGCGTCGGTAAAGCGCATACCCTCGGCGGCCATACGGTCGAGGTGCGGAGTTTTGATTTTGCCCTTGTCATAGAAGCAACTCACGTCGCCTATTCCCAAGTCGTCGGCCAAGACGTAAATGATGTTCGGCAAGTCTTTGTCCTTGCCCTTTTTGGCTTTAGGATTATCGCCCGCCTGCCCGCTTCCGGGCAAAAGGGTCATAGCTCCGGCCGTAAGGCCCAAAAGCTTTTTTGAGATGTTTTTAGTAAGATGTGCCATGCCATGTTATGAACTGAAAAATTTTATCCAAAACGGTTTTTCGAAAAAGAAGCCAGAGTGTGTGAAACTATAAAAATCCGGCAATCCAAAACGACGGGCATACCGTAACCGTTCCAAATATCAGTAAACATGCGTGCATTTGGTGTCAATTATGTTCTTCGGAGAGAACAAAAGACATCTGTCCGCTTTTATGATTCATTTTACGGAATTTCCAAGGTTAATTTAATCGGGCGCCTATAGTTATCCACCAAGCTGAGTGCGAAACGAAAAGTAAAAAATAGGGGGAACGGCTACCCCTGTGCCTATTCCCCCATTCCTCCGATCAACAAACCAAATGTTTAGTATCAGGCATTAAGTATTTGATCTTAGGTAACCTTTGTAAAAGCTATACCTAACACTTAACACCTGAGACCTAGTACCCAAGTCGATTATTCCCAACAGAATCACTTCGATTGATAGTGTCCGCTACGCTCGACGTCACGGGTTCGGTCTCATGTCTTTTTTGTTTGAAATGAATCTTGAACTGTAATTTCCGCATCCACTCACGATACGACTCCGCATCCTCATCATATTCACCGTATTTCTGAAGCTCCTTATCCATTTTGTCCAACTCATATCTGGCCTGATAATAAAGCTCCATGTGGTAAAGCGTATTGATTTTTTCATGCATAATCTTGGGAGTCAGGTTACGTCCCGACATCTGCCCAGCTTTATCTAGCAACTGTACCACGTTCCATTTTTCCTCATCCGATACGGCTCCCGAGCTTTTACTGATCGCCTCGGTATACAATAACTCGGCTGTTTCGTAACCCGTATTTCTTATCCTTTCGCACAAAGCCAAGCTTTTCGAGTACTTTCCTTCTCTGAAATACGAATCAAGATTAAAGCTCAACACTTCCATAATCTCGATATCGAAATCAGGGTCGTATTCCTGATAATCCTGATTAAGCAAACCCAGACGCTTTATCCTTTTTGATATTTTGGGATGGCTGCTATACATGCTCCACTTGTCCAGCTCACCGTCTTCCAAATTCATAGTCCTATGGCGGGCCAACAGGTTTCCGTAAGTCTGAGTCGGAATTTTAAGTCGTTTCAGGGCTTTTTCCACCAACTTATCAGACTGTAGTTCCTGTTGTTTGGAATGGCCAAGATAAAGCGCCTCCAACACCGCCGCGGACAACAGGAACGAAACATCGGTAGCCAATGAACCGATCAGCTCATAATCATGGATGTCCAGTTTGTTGTCTTTGTCCAACGCAGCCGCCGTAGTCACTGCGGCGATACCTCCCGCAACGCCCAAAATAGTTCCCCAAGTTGCTTTTCTACGCTGAGCCCTGAAATTATACACAAAGTGGTCGAGGTAAATATGGGAAAGCTCATGGATCAAAACAGCCTGCAATTCGGCCTCGGTGCGGATTGTGTTAAAAAGGCCCGTGGTAAGGACAATGGTGCCATTGTTCATGGAGAAAGCATTGTATTCTGGGCTTTTCATCACCTTTACTTGCAGGTTCAGCCTAAACTTCTCGTGGGGCTCTCCCGCATGAACTTTTTTCAGTTGCTCCTGAAGATAAAGCTCCAACTCAGGATCGGTATAAAAAGCATATTCATTCTCCAACTGCCCAAGGTACTCATCTGCGTCCGAGTTCAGCCTTTTCCGAATTTTGGTTGACCAGTCTTTCCGTTTAATTCCGTATTTACGGCCGCTTTGGCTGATTTTACTCTCGATCCATTCCAGTTCCCAGAATTTGGCCGAAAGATCCTGCTGTTGCGAAAAAGATTCGGAAGGCAACAGTACGACAAGTATCAGCAAAAAGAAAATTTTGGCGATTTTAAGTTTCATGTTAGGGGATGGGTTGTTTACCTGCTTAAGGTAGTCTGCCCCTTTGATGTTTAGAGTAAGCCGATGGTTGCTTCTGAGTTTAAAACTTTAACTGATTAAGTTTCATTTTTTCAACGGCAAGTATGCACCCTGACTTAATTATCAACATTTAAAATGCAGTATTCCGAAACCACTAACATTTTGCGTTTAACAAGCCCCGGTGTCACTTTTTCCGATGAAAAAGTAACCAAAAAATCTCTCAAATACGGCTACAAATTTTTCTTCCATCCAAAAGCATTGCGGTTATGGAAGAAAAATAAAGGCCTGAAATTAGTTTTTTGGAACGCATTGGGGGGCAATAATGGAGCAGAACTGTAAAGCGATTAAAACAAGGGTAATTTTGTCCCAGTGCATAATTGTGTATCGAAAGATTTTTCATTTTTTGAATAAAAAAAGCCACCCGAAATCCCGGGTGGCCTTTAACTATGACGTGATGTCTAACGTTTGCTTTTTATTCCTCGATTACGATACGGAAACCTACGTTGTAAACGCGTTGCCACGGTTCGAAGGCTTTACGGAACGAAGAAGAAGCTTCGGCCGGACGATCTCTCCAAGATCCGCCTCTTACTACTTTCTTGTTGTTCGTGTTTCCGTCGTTACGTCCGTCTTTGGCCTTGTATGGGTAAGGCAAGAAATCCGAACGGGTCCATTCCGCTACGTTACCGTGCATATCGTACAGTCCCCAAGCGTTTGGCTTGTATTTTCCAGGAGTGGCCTGAAGCATGCTGCCGTCATCGAATTTTCTAGTACGAGGGATGATGTCGTAGTAGTAGAACTTCGAGTTGTTCACGCCCATCGGGTGAGGATCTACGCCTTGTACGGCCATATCGCTCAAGCGCTCGTCGGCCAAGTTGGCGAAGGCCGAGAAGTCGGCTGAAGCTGTACCGTAAGCCATGTCGTTATCGCTACCGGCACGGCAAGCCCATTCCCATTGCGCTTCTGTCGGGAGCGCAATCTTAAGGCCTGTTTTCTTACTGAGTTTTTCACAGAAAGCTACGGCCTCTTGCCATGACATACGGATGGCCGGCTGCTCGTTGCGGTTGGCATCGTAGCCCGGGCCGGTGTGGTCTTTCCACTGCTGGTCCATAGTACGGCTGTCGTGCTCCGGGAACAAGGCGCGCATCTGGGCGTTGTTCACTTCGTACTTGGCCATCCAGAAAGATCTCTTCATCTTCACGCGAGTGGTCGGGAGCGCCTCGGCGTCGGTGGCGTCAGAGCCCATAACAAACTCACCGGCAGGGATTCTAACCAACTCGATCTTCTGGCCGTTGCCCAAGTCGATAGTCTTAGTCTCTTCACCGTTTTTGGCCTGCATTTCCTTGGCCTTGGAAGCGTCAAACGGCCAGCGCTTGGCTTTGGCTTTCTTGTATACAGGATCAACTTCCGGCTCAGGAGTCACTGGCTCGATCGGTCCGCGTGATTCGCGCAAAGCGTTCGCTCTGGCCAATTCGGCGTCAGCGGTGTATTCCAATCCGTTGATCTCTTTCATCAACTGTACACGACGGTCTTTCTGATCGCTGCCACGATATTCTGGCACACCGTGGAAGTCAGCGTAATAAGGCGCGTTCAAGTCGATCCAAGCTACCAAACGATCACGTTCCTCTTGAGTAAGTTTTACGTTGTGGTGGCCTTTGTCAAGCTTTTGAATTATGGCGCTTGTACTTACGTGAAATTCCATAGGAGTAAGCACGTACTGGTCGGATTCAGGGCCCGGGCGACGCACAAACTTCTGAAGATCGAAGTAACTGCGGCTGAGGTTACGGTATGGCAAAGGCGTCTTGTCCGCAAGGTTAGGGATCTTGTCGTTGTTACCGTTGTGGCAACTCACACACTTGCGGTCCAATACCGGCTGTACTTCGTTGGCGAATGAGAAAGGCCTCGGCTCTCCGTAGAAAGGCGTGATCTCGGCCGGTTGCTTAGTGGAAGCGATAGTACGCTTTGGAACCGGCACCATGTTTTGGTCTTCGTGACAACCGATACAAGAAACAGTCTCGCCCGGCATGGCCGTCAACCAGCTACGCATGAGCTGCATCGCCTGTCCTTTTTCGTCAAGCGGCTGCAGGGAGATAGCCGTGTTAGCAGGAATCTTGAAGATAGCCGAACCGTCTTCGTATACCGGAACGGTACCGATGATACGCTTGGATTCCCAAGAAGATTCGATACCGATACCGTCGTTGTTACTCTTCGATACGTTATAAGCGAATTTGTAGCTGAACAGTCTCAGTTTTTTAACTGTACCGCGCGGCACACCTTTCAGGCCTTGGCCTTCGTAAATATCGGCGATATAAACCGTAGCGTCTTTGGCTCCTTCGATTACCTTATCCGGAATAACAGGAGGAGTAGGGCGCTTCTTAAGCGGGAACACGTCGCGGATACCTTCGCCTTCGTATTCTTTCACCAAAGTCATGTTGTCGAAAGTATCGACAAGGTACAATCCCCAGAGTCCGCCCGGCTTCATTTTGGCCGAAACGAGGTAGTAATCTTCGTCAAGCGGATAAGGGTTCAGGAACTGAGGCCAAACGCCGTCAACGAGTCTGTCTTTGATGATAGGCTCAACCTTCTGGCCACGGCCAGGTATACGCTGTACAACACCGTCGGCTTCTTTACGTCCTTTGGCAGGATCGAAGATAACGAGTTCGCCAGAGCGAGAAACACCGTGGTGTCCTGAAACCACACCTACCAATTTGGTCTTGTGACCCGGAATCGGTTTGGCGTCGAAAAGTGAGTTCGGCCAGTAAGAACCACTGCCGTAATATTCTTTTTTACCCGTTCCGTCAGGATTCGAGTGCATCAGGATACGCGAGAAGTAGTGAACGTTGTCAGTATATTCCCAACGCAGATACATAATACGGCCAGTAGGGAGGATTACCGGGTCCCAGTCGTTATCCTGTCCGTAGTTCAACTGCTTGAATGTTTTGGTCTTTGGATCCAACAAGCAGAGGTTACCTACAGGGTCGCTACCGTTTACACAAGGAACACCCTGCATAGAAACGTTCGAAACCATAGCCACACGGCCGTCAGGCATGTAGCAAGCGTCATAGAAATCAAGGTCAGGGTATTTGTCAGGAGAAAGCTCTTTCTTGCCTGTTCCGTCTACATTGATTTCGAAAAGTCCCCAACGGTCGTGCTTGTTGGTAGACGTAAACATAATCTTGTCGGCGTCGAAGCTCAGATCAAGATCGACAACGGCGTCATTGCCTTCCGGCTTATATACGGTTTTTGAGGCGACGTCTCCCCTAAGGTTTGTCAGCTCAACAATTTCCGAATCCCATTTCTGCTCGTAAGTTTTGGTAGAGCCTTGGGTCTTCCAGTTCGCCTTGGGTGTTGCCATATCCTTGGCGTTCGGTCCCCAGGAGCGGGCTTTGTCACCGAGTTTGTGGCGAACCGCCAAAAGTCTGTCAAAGTCAAGCAAAGGGTTGGCCATCAAAGCTTCGCGCTTAAAGGCTTCCGCCTTTTTCACCCAAGCAACAGCGGAAAGGTCACCACCGTAAAGGGCTTTCTTCGTAGCTTCGAGCTGGGATTCGAGGCTTTTAAGCTCGGCCATATATTTCGAGCCGTTATATTTTCCCTTGAACTCTTTGTTCATGTGCGCGATCGAAAGGCGCATAGCCTCGAAATCCAACATGGCAAGGTTGTCCTGGGCATCGATGATTTTACCGATCTTGGTAAACAGTCCGATCAATTCTTCTGAACTAGCGTTTTGCGCCAAAAGCTTACGGGCTTGCGCACGCATAGCGTCTGGGCGGTCAAGCTTGGCGATTACTTTCTCCAAAGCTTTTTTCTCAAATGCATTGCCTTCGGCCGTAAAGTATCTACCGCTACGGTCGCCGGTAATATTGGCGTAAAAACGGCTTTCTTTAGGGAAATCGGCCGCTACAGAGTTTGCGATACTCTCGGTGTCCAATGCCAGAACGCGGAAAATCGCACTGCTTCGCTTGGATCCGCCACGCTTATCGATACCGACTTCGGCTTCGAAGCGTACGTATTTGCGGTCGAGCTTATATTCTACACGAGCCTCGGCGTGAGTGGTTAACGCATGGTCGAAAGTCTTGCCACCAACACGGGCCTTCTCTTTATAAAGGTTAGTGCCTTTTGCGGCGCTTCTCCAACCTACACGGGCACTTACCCAGTCAAGATCCTCAAGCCAAACCGTTTTTCCGTTACGGTCGATCAGCTTCGCGTTGCCCCATACGCCGTGGTCATAACCGCCACCGTCTTCGGTGCCGTCTACTATAAGTATAAGGTTATCGAGACCTTTGATATCAGCCGTGATTTTTTCGGCTTCGTCTCCGTGTCTCCGTACTTTAGACTCAACCGGCGTAAATGACATTTGCGCCGCCCGTTCCCTGTAGGCTTTCTTGGAGGCGGCCATCGTCGCTTCCCAAGTGTCCTTCTTCACATAGACGCCTTTCTTTTTCTTCTTAGCAGCAAAAGTAAAGGCCGGCAACATCAGTAAAGCCAATACCGCATAGGCGATAAGCTTTTGCTTTGATGCCGTAAAAATTCCGTGTCCAAGCATAATCTTGTATTCCTCCGTTTAATAACAAGCGTTAAAAAGTCCTCCGGCGACACACTGTTTCATTTATGAACCGCCGTTTGTTATATGGTACACTCGAAAATATAAAATCCCCCTTACTCTACAATGGGAAAAAAACATGTATATAGGTGTTTGGACAATTTTGTTATGCTTTTCTTTAGAAATTAACTCTTAATCTAGGTAAAAGGCATATTATCTCTTTTTCTCGTGCACTGTATGTGGCTTGGGAGACAGCTAAAACAAATTACGAAATACTGGGCACTAAAAAGAGGTGCTTTTGATGTTAGTTATTGGCAGAAAGTTACGCGTCATCTATTTAGATTTCTTTTTAATCTAACTAATCGGTTAAACTTAGCTTATTCGATAGTATTAACCCGTAGAATACCTATTCAATGTTAATTGTGGTCTGGAGATTAATAGGCCTATCCGCTAATCCGTTTAATAGAAATTACTCTTAGGTGAAAGACTTTGAGGGGGGGAGATACTGGTTTCAAAAAAATTTGTCTTTTGCTTATTGCGAATCATTTACCCCCTTTCTACAGATAAGAGACTAGTTTATGATTCCTTTCTGTCGCTTTCCTTGAAGGCGACTCGACATGTATTTTAATATTATTTTATTGTAGGGTTAATCAATGAGTAATATCAGTATATTCATTTGTCTATATTTATATCTTTACGGAGGTTAAAATTGAGGCAAGTTATTTCAGTAATAGGATATGTATTTTTTTGAAAAGATAAAAGGTTTCGCTTCAAAGGAAGGGATGAGCAGGGACGAAAGGGCTAGTCTGGAAACAGGCAATATTTGGGCGGTTTTCGGCATTACGGCCTCGTTTGGAATCAGTGTTGTTTTGTATTTTGTTTATCCGAATCTGGCTCCTTACTTTTTAGCTATTACTACAATTGGAATCATTTACTTATTGAGCGTATGGCTAGGGGTCAACAGTTTATTCGGACGTATCTTTTTGGCTACCCTGAGCCCGTTTATTTTTTCTGAAGCCCATACGGCCAACATGCATAGTACGGACGGTATCATTCCCGGAATAACGCTTTTGCAGGCGGCCATGATTATCATGCCTTGGGTATTGTTCAACATAAAGGAAAGGGTTATCCAATTTTCAATGATTACGCTTTCTTCCGTAATGACCAGTGTTCCTATTTTTAGAGTAGGATATTTGAACTCCGGAATCGATAATTCGGTGCTTTATTCCGAATCAATCCATGTGTTTTTTATGGTCGTGTCCTTTGTAGTGTTGTTGGTCAGTTACCTTATGAATATCAATTCCATCAAAAGCCTGAATGACCACAATGAAACGCTTTGGAGTGAGATGGAGGAGAAGCAACAAGACCTTGAGGCACAATCCAACGATCTGAAAAAGTACGTCAAGCAAATTGAAGAGCAAAACAAGGCTAACGAGATCAGGCAATGGGAGGTTGAAGGACTGGCTAATCTAGCCAACCTTTTGCGTAACGGAGACGCAACCCTGACAGACGGCTCATACCTTTCCGCTTTGATTAATTATCTAGAAGCGAACCAAGGAGCGGTGTATAAGCTGGAAGAGGAAGGCGACGACGTTTTTCTGACCATGATGGATTGTTATGCCTATGGCCGAAAGAAATTTGAGGAACAACGCTTCTTACCGGGACAGGGAATTGTGGGGCAAGCTTATCTTGAGCGAAGGGAAGTGATCCTTACGGAAATTCCGCAAGACTATGTTCGTATCACGTCCGGATTGGGCGAAGCCCGACCCAATTGTGTTATCGTGGTGCCGTGTATTTACAGGGAAAAAGTATGGGGGATGCTGGAACTGGCCTCTTTTAAAGTGATGGGGGATGTGGAAGAAAGATTCTTGACCGAAGCCGGAAAAGAGATAGCCGCATACCTTTCGGGCCTATCGACTATGGAGCTCCTTCGAAACCAATCAGAAGTAAAAAATAAATTTCTGGTTTAGCAAAATTGGAGATACGGATCCAGATTAAAAATCATTTTCGGTTTTAACGCCGATATAAAGCGCAGGCTATTGTCTGCGCTTTTTTGTTTTTTGACCAACATAAAAAGGCATTGACTTCATTCACGCTGAATATATCCGCATAAAAAACTCTTTATTAACGGATTGCGGATTGGCGCTGTTTTGATTTTCGCGATTCTTGAAGTTTTAGTATTAGACTTTTTCTAAATAAAAACAGCTTATATGACTATAAGCATATAATCAAGGATATGAACCGGTGTAGTTTTGTGATAAATGTCATTTAAGGCCTTTATAATGGTCCTCAAAAACCAAGAAGCGGCGCTTTTCCGAGATGTCGGGTCTAGGCTTACCGCGCCGTTTCTTGTTTGTACGATTTCATTCTCCCGGGCTTAGCCTTCGGGGTCAAATTCATATATCAAACAGACTAAGACAAGGATGGGAAACAGGAAACATTGGTTTTGGTTCGCCTTTACCATTATCGCCTCATTTGCGGTATTAGGTTATTACGGCGCGGAAATATACCGGACGGCCCCGCCGATACCGGAAAAGGTCTTCGATTCGAAAGGGAATGTGCTGATGACCGCCCAACAGATCAAAGACGGGCAGAACGTTTGGCAATCGATCGGAGGGCAGGAGATAGGCAGTGTGTGGGGACACGGCGCATACCAGGCCCCAGATTGGACCGCCGATTACCTTCACCGCCAATCCATCATCATATTGGACGGATGGGCCAAAGCCGAAAACGGCAAAACCTACGAAGCGCAGGATGATGAGACCAAAGCCAAGCTGGAAGCGAGGCTTAAGAAAATGATCCGGGAAAATCGCTATGACAACACTAGTAAAACACTGACAGTCAGTAATGAAAGAGCCGAATCGTTTCACGCTTTGGAAAAATATTACACAGCCTTGTTTATGGGCGACCCTAGCCTAAAAGGTCTGCGGGAGTCATATGCCATGGCGGAGCATACCGTGAAAGACGCGGGAAGGATGAAAGACATGAACGCTTTCTTCTTCTGGGCCACTTGGGTAACTTCAACTGACCGGCCCGGCGACAATATCACTTACACAAACAACTGGCCTAGCGAAAAACTCATCGACAATAAACCTACGGCATCAATAGTATTGTGGTCCGTTTTCTCGGTAGTCTTGATGATCGCCGGAATTATCTATCTTTCGTTTTTCTACGCCAAAAACGAAGAAGAGGAATTAAGCCCCGAAGAGATGCCTAACGAAGATCCGATGAGAGGATTAAAGGCCACTCCTTCGATGAAAGCGGTGCTGAAATACATCTGGGTAGTATGCGCCTTGTTTCTACTTCAAATGGGTATGGGTATCCTTACCGCTCACTATGGCGTTGAAGGACAGGCACTTTTCGGTTTTCCTTTAGCGGAATACCTGCCATATACCGTAACGCGTTCTTGGCACTTGCAATTGGCTATTTTCTGGATCGCCACTTCATGGTTGGCTACCGGGTTGTTTATCGCCCCAAGCGTTGCGGGCTTTGAGCCAAAATACCAAAAGCTCGGAGTTAACGTACTCTTTGTAGCGCTGGTTATCCTCGTTTTCGGTTCCATGACTGGACAGTGGTATGCCATCATGCAGAAGCTCGGATTGGTCGAAAACTTCTGGTTTGGCCACCAAGGCTACGAATACGTAGAGTTAGGCCGTTTTTGGCAATTGATTCTATTGGTTGGCCTGTTAATCTGGCTTGCGCTTATGGGGCGTTGTTTGATCCCAGCCATCAAAACGCAAAAGGAAAGTCGCTCGTTGCTTATTCTTTTCCTTATTTCGAGTATCGCTATCGCACTGTTTTACGCATCCGGTTTGATGTGGGACAGACAGACACACTTGGCCATCGCCGAGTACTGGCGCTGGTGGGTAGTGCACTTGTGGGTTGAAGGATTCTTCGAGGTCTTCGCTACAGTGGTTATCGCTTTCCTCTTTGTGCGCATGGGACTGTTGCGTATGCGATCGGCCACTAAGGCGAGTATCGCTTCGGCCACTATATTCCTTTTCGGCGGTATTATCGGAACGTTCCACCACCTGTATTTCTCTGGAACTCCCACAGCGGTATTGGCTTTGGGCTCGGCCTTCAGCGCATTGGAAATCGTACCTCTTTCATTGATTGGTTACGAAGCTTACCACCATTATAAGCTTACGAAAGAAAAGCCTTGGCTTAAGGCTTACAAATGGCCGATCTATTACTTTATCGCTGTGGCTTTCTGGAACGGCGTGGGAGCTGGAGTATTCGGGTTCTTGATTAACCCTCCAATTGCCCTGTATTATATGCAAGGTCTCAACACAACGCCGGTACACGGCCATACGGCTCTCTTTGGTGTTTACGGAATGTTGGGAATCGGGCTTATGCTCTTTGTGCTCCGAGCCATGCGCGCTGACGCCCAATGGAACGAGAAACTGATGAAATGGGGATTCTGGGGACTTAATATCGGACTGGGAGCGATGATGATTATCAGTGTACTTCCGGTTGGTATCGCCCAAGCTTACGTCAGTATCACCGACGGTATGTGGTACGCCCGTTCCGCCGAGTTCTTGCAACAGGATATCTTTGAAGCCATACGCTGGAGCCGTGTTATTGGCGACGTTCTGTTCGCCGGTGGGGCCGGAACTCTGATCTTCTTTATCTTTAAGCTTTCCAAAGAAAAGCTTATCGGGCAAAAATCAGAATCCTCCGTTTCTGAAAAAGTAGAAGAACACGCATAAGATATTTGACACAAACAATTCCAAGACTAACTACTACGCTCATAGAAAAAGGCCTTCCGGAAACGGAAGGTTTTTTTATATCCCACCAAATAAAAGTGTATAATTTCGATATCTTGATTTATTTATAATATTTTTAAGTTCAAATGATACTTATGGAATCCTCATAACTATCGTAAGCTACTTTTTTAACCAACACTACCACGATGAACGAAATACCTTTAGAATATTGGAATACGTTGGCCAACCAGCTAATCCTAATCGCCTCATTGTTGGGCGGATTCTCAATCACGTTAACAGCCAATTTGTTGGTAAACAAATCGGATAATCCATTTACACTCAATATTTTAAAATCCGCCACCGTAGCGTCAGGGTGTTTTTTGGTGACCGTATTCACCATGACCAAAATCATGATGATGACATCCTCGGGACACCCGGTTGCCGTATCACCATCCGATTTCACATTTCCACAGTTTATAGGTGGGTTAGCTTTCTTTATCGGTATCGTGGCTTTGTTCATAGTGATTTCTCTTTCTGGCTGGACCAAATCAAGACAAATCGGAATCTTCACCACAACTGTCGGAGTACTGTCATTTATTTTTATTCTGTTAACGATAATAGAAATCAAGTTCTAAATTCCAATCCTGGATTTATCCGAAAACGGATGACTGGATAGGAATATAGAGTACAAGCAAAACCCTATTTAACATAAGTTGATTTATGGGATTTCTCTTAAACTTGACAAAGACTCTAACCAACCACAAATAACTACTTATTATTCCGTTTTGCCTTTGCCTTATCATACCAACCTTTTTCTTCTAAGGCTGTGTCATAGATATATTCCGCGGCTATTTTAAATTGTTCATCTGGAAAACCCACTAATTCCATAATACCGAATTCGTTTACTGCATCCGGCATCTTTTTCGGAGCCTCGCCCGGATTCTTTAAAAACGCCACCATATCCTTTACAAACTCTTCACGGCTATTGGTCTTGGCCAAATACGCTTTTTTGGTTCGTGTCATCGTCGGCGCCTCATATTCGTCGCCCTGACGCGGATTATGGCATGAAAAGCAATTGGACACCAAAAAACGGAAACCTTCTACGGGAACATAGTCCTTTTTCGGTTTAGGCGTAATTTTAGGTCTTTCCTGTTTGGCTACTTTGGCGGGAAGTTCCGGTTTAGGTAGTTCTTGGGCTTTCTGATTTTGGTTTTCATTCTTTCCCGAGCAACTCGACAAAACCAGAATTGAAAAAACGGAAAGTCTGAAAAATATAGAATTAAGCATAGCAACAAAATAGATAGTAAATACACGTAAATCTAAACGCATTTTTTCGTTTGGCAACCACTTTATCCCTTATCCCTCCGCCATATTAAGCAACTGTCCTTTTGAGTCATATTCATACTTGCTATGTTTCTGTATATGGTATTGTCTTTTCAAACATGCCCTATCCTATTCTCGAAAAGTCCCCTCCTTTGTAACCCTAACTAACCTTAATCGTAAAACAATGACTAAACAGTCATAATGTTTGATCACTATCCAACTTCTAAGGATTGACTTGCTTACTTTGACTTTTCCAAAACCAGAATAATCGCCTTACAATAATATGAAAGTAACAAAACCGGGCCTCTTAGCCGTTACCCTTGTATCCGCACTGACCTTTAGCGCCTTGGCAATGAGCGATTCGAAGGAAAAGAAAAACAGAAAGAAAAAGAGATTGGAAAAAATGGAAGCTTCCGACCATTACCGCGACGGAAAATTCTTCAATGACGCCCCGATGGACACTTTCGGTTTCAAGAAGGTAATGCGGATTTTAAAAAAACACTTCACTGGCAAATTTCCGGATAAAATTGCCAATGTAGAGTTCCCTTTATCGAACACTCCGTGGGACAATGACCTTGACTCCGACCTTTGGTTTTCTTGGCTGGGGCATTCCACCGTTTTTCTTCAAATAGAAGGGCATAAAGTTCTGATCGATCCGGTTCTCAGCAAGCGTACCTCGTTTGTGCAGTGGATGGGCCCGAAACGTATGCACCCTTTTCCCGTAAACCCCGACTCCATTCCGGACCCGGACGTTATCGTAATATCGCATAACCATTACGACCACCTGGACAAAAAATCCATTAAGAGACTGCACCCGAGAACCGTCCATTTTCTAGTGCCGCTAGGCGTAGGCAAATATTTGGAAAGCTGGGGTGTGGATCCCGGCAAAATCCATGAAATGGACTGGTGGGAAGAATTTCAGCTTAACGGCCTCCGGATAACGCTTACGCCCGGCCAACACGGATCCGGACGCGGATTTGGCGATAAGGAAGAAACGTTTTGGGGAGGCTACGCCATGAAGGGCAAACGGAAAAACGTATACTATAGCGGTGACACCGGCTTTTTCAAAGGCTTCGCCGATATCGGAAACCGCTTGGGGCCGTTTGACCTTTCGCTTATACAGATCGGCGCTTACAACAAGGATTGGCCCAAGGTACATATGTTTCCGGAAGAAGCCGTTGACGCCCAAAAGATGGTAAAGGCAAAAGTGATGGTTCCTTTGCATTGGGGTACGTTTCCGTTGGCTTTCCACAGTTGGTATGACCCGGCAGTACGAATCAGAAAGGCTATGGCCAAAGAAAATATGCCTCTTGTATTTCCGCTATTAGGCGAACAGGTGGCTTATGACAAAATGGACTTCGAGCACGTATGGTGGGAAAATCTCGTTCCCGAAAAATATAAAGGGACGGACATCGAGCAAAAGACAATCAAATAGCTTTTTGGAATTCAGTATTAGGTGTCAGGTCTTAGGTATTGAGTTGATTATAAACCTGATACCTAAGACCTGATTTCTTTTTTAAAATAGAATACACACCGGCGTAGGCGCCCCAATCTCCGAAACGTAAGTCAACAATCCCGTTTCTTTATCTCTCTTAAAAGATATGATATTGTTGGTCAACTGATTGGCTACAATAAGGAAATTCTCATCCGGGCTCAAAGCGAAGTTTCGTGGGCTCTTGCCTCTTACTTTCTCATGTCCTACCAAGCTGAGAGCCCCGTTTTCCGCATCAACTCCAAAAATAGCGATGCTTTCGTCTCCCCTATTCGATACGTACACAAACTTCCCGTCGGCGGTGGCGTGGATATCCGCGCAAGTGTTCTGCCCGTCAAAACCCTCGGGCAAAGTCGACACCGATTTCGCTTTTTCGTATTTCCCTGATTCAGTCTCTACCAGCTGGGTCACGGTACAGTCGAGCTCGTTCACCACATACAGCCAATTGTTTTTCGGGTGAAAAGCCAAATGCCTTGGTCCGGCGCCCGGCGCCATGCCCAACTTCCGGGGCTCCGTCGGCATAAGTTTCTTGTCGCTATCGCTGATTTTCGAAAACCACAATTCGTTCGTTCCCAAATCCACCGAGATTACGCCTTTGTCTTTCGGGGCGAATCTCGCCGAGTGGGCGTGCGGAGCCGTTTGCCTATCGGTCGATCCTTTTCCGCTATGTTGCTGAACATCCAACAATCCCGAAAGCTTACCCCGCTCCCCCATTTTCAACAACCCGACATTTCCGCCCGTATAATTGGCCGTAAGAATATATCCCTGATTATTCGTACTTACAAAACAAGGGTGCGCTCCGCCACTGGAACTGCTGTTGACCAAAAGCAAACTGTCGCCTTTAACCTGAAAAGACTCCACCGTTCCCTCCGCGTTCTCATTTACAGCCAAAAGGTATTTCCTGTCGGAACTTAATGCCAAAAACGACGGATTTTCCGATACCGCCGCCAAAGCCACTTTGCGCAATTCCCCGTCTTTCCCCAAAATATACCGATAGATTCCCTCGCTTTCTCCCTTGGTATATGTCCCGACATAAAACGGATACGAATCCCCTCCCGACGACTTTCCACAACCGGCCAAGACCAAAACAAAAAATAAAGGTGTAAGAATCTTCAGTAGGAACGTTATCGGATGTAATTTCATAGAAGTGTGTCTTTTTTGCCGTCGCCTCAACATTTCCGAAAAATGCGACAGTCTGTTTTTAATTAAATCGAAATAGGCCCTGACATATTGCTCAACTTCACCAACCAAAAAGCCCGCTCCGAAATTAGCCGTTTTTACCCAAAACCGCTTCCTGATTCAATTTTTACTTTTCAACAGTTGAAAAAATCGGAGTTATAACGCTTCTACTTTTTTTGAAAAATCTAAACAAGAAATTGCTCAAAAGCATATGGCGAAGTCACGTGAAACTGCCTCGGCAATATTCCGTGTTCTTCCCTAATCTTATTCTCAATTTCCCTAATCACCGCAAACTCCTCCAACGAAGTCCAATACTTCCACTTCGGTCTTCTTTTAAAGATCTCCTTATAAATATGCTTCATCCCAATGCCTTTCTGAAAATGATGTGCGTGCCCCAGCTCATGGGCCAAGCTCACAAAATCGGGCATAAACGTAACCGAACCCACATTATCAAAATGAGGCTTTATCGTTTCCTCTATCGGGATATCTTCAGTCGGTACGCCCTTATACTCCGGCGGATCGTCCGCCACCCAATCATCCGCCGCATAATACGCGTTTTTCAAAGTCTCTTGTTTGTCCTCGTCAATAATCACAGAGCTTGATACTCCCCCTTCAGGATTCGGAACAATACGCGGAGGCAACGGGCACGATTCGTTAAACTTATAAATACTGCTGCCTCTTCCAGCGATGTCATGGTCCAACCAAGCATTAGGATGACAACGATCTCTGGAAAACCCAGAATGTTGCTTAGCCTGCCGGTGCCTTCGCCAAGTACTTTCAGGCTCGATCAGCACACTTTTCCCCGTCTCGCCAATAGTATTCAAAAAACGTCTTCCAAACGGACGGCTATACAGCTTGGCCAAGCTTGAGAAAATCGTATACTTAAACTTATCCAGATCCTCTTTGTCCTGATAAACCTTTTGTCCGTTAGTCATCAGATAAGTCTGGTTGGAAACCAAACGCTCCCAAAATCCCATTACAGAAGCCCGCTCTCTCCAATGCATTTTCGCTTTGTCAGGAAACCAGATTTCATAACCGTCTTCCATCGTTTTCTTTACCAAGCGGATATGCTCAAGCCGAAGTTGGTCCAACGTCGAAAGAATGGCCCTAGCGAAGGGTCTGTGCTTCGGCTCCTCTTTCTTTAACGATACGTACGGGAGCGGATTCCTCCGGTACCAATCATAGATTAGGTGTTCCATCCTGTCCACCGCTTCCCACATCTGGTCAATAAGAGCCTGTTTCTTGGCTCTGAAATGTTCCATCTTCTCCCCAAAAGTCCAAAACGGATGTTCTCCGGCCAGCGTTTCCTCCGCTTTACGTAAGGTCTCATACTCACCCAGCTCCCGCTCCAAAATCTCGGTAAACGGCTCCAACTCATAACGCTTCGCATACAAATCCGGATCGTTAGCTTCCAAATCACTACGCAAAACCCCGGCGGAAAGCCTAGCCACAGGAGGAAACGAGTCCTTCACCTCCGGCGAAACATAATCGCTTCCGGAAGCAAAACCACGGTCAGAATCGGCGGGGACGGGAGGTTTACGGACAAACACAGGCTATAAATACGGACTCTCTATAAAAAGCGCCTTCGAACAATAAAGTTCCCCGATGAAAATGTAATAGCCTGAAAACCAAAACACGAAAAATCAAAGGCCTAAAGAACACAAATATTTTTCTCCATAATAAAGGTCCCCTAATACTTTCGGCCCGATTATTTCCTGTACATCCCCGATGTTCTCTTCAAAAAACAGAACGAAAGCAAGGCAGGCACAAAGCGCCACAACAAAAGGGGCAAGCACCCCGGCCCAGGCGTTTTTCTCCTCATCGGAACGGCCAGATTTGGATATCGAATACTTCGGCGATAAACTGGAAGTTCAGACCAGCATCCTGCAACCGGCCGTAGTGGGCGGGCGCGAATACATGCTGATAGAAAACGTCCGCGGACAGGTAACATCCTCCAAAGCGGTATTCGTTTTCTCCGACGATATGACCCTTGCCGTTCTGGACGTAACCGGCAAATTCAGGCCCAAACAGTTCTTCGCCCATCCCGAGATTGTCCTCAGGACCAACGCGATACTCAAGCGACAAAAAGCCTTAATAAAACTTTTGCCTACGGCCAATACCCTGTCGGTAAACGGTAAACTACTTATTGAGGTGGAAGCCGTACCGCACGAACAGGGAGAACTTAACCAAGGTACAGAAAGGCAAGCCCATTTCGCCAATATGCCCCACCGTGGCGCCAGCTCCGACCCCACCCGTTATATGTTCGGCTTCAGCTCGCAAGTCCACAGCGCTACGCCTCTCGGGCTACGTTTGGCTCCACTAGGATTACACCAAAATACGGAAAGCCCTAATCCTCTCGGCAACTTGACCGGCGTGGAAGGCGATGTCCTGGGAATCCGCGGTATGGTCAAAACCATAGTGGACGGCAACGGAATGTCAATGCCGGACGACGAGCTGAAAACCCGCATAGTGGCTGATATAGACGTAGTGGAAAGCAACGCCGACGAGGCACGCTATAAGGAAATGTACACCCAACGCCGGGCCGAGATGCGGGATATGGAGAGACGCTTGGGCATCAACCAGTTCGCCCAGCCGAGGGTCGGTGACTCTATCGCCACCTTTATGAAAAGTAAAGACCTCGACGATATCTCCACATTCGAACAGGGCAACTACCACGCTGGCGTAGTGGCCGAAAGTCTTGATCATCAAGACTATGTAACGGTGGAGATGCGAAGGCGTATGGATCTGGAGATTGCCCAGAAAAAGCACTACTACCGAAAAGGTGGCTTGGACGTGGATAATATGAGCGACTTGGACATAAACCACAACGGCGGAGCCCTACTAGCCGCCACCGAGCAAGGCGAAGAAGCTTTTGCCGAATATGGTTTAGCCAAAGGTCTGAACGTCCCCTCGGGCCAAACGGCCTTTTACCGCATGCACGGCCGGCGCGAGGACCAATCTTTTCACAATAGCCAAAAAGGGCCGTATTTTCATGTGCCCGCGCCGCTTACCGTAGTGTTTTCCGCCATAGACCGTGAGGCCGAAGAGGATCTTCCTCCTATACCGGCCAGCCCTTCACTCCCGGTAAGCAAGCACAGACCCGGCACCGTAACGAAAGATTTCTGGAACCCGACACCGGGCACGTCGGGCGTAAACTTCGACCGCAGACAAGGAGCCACAATAGACTTTACGGACGATTCGCATATCGGCCCGATCAGTATAGCCGCTTTCAGGTCTTTATTCCGAGGAAAAGCCGCCAGCTACTTCGAGGACGAATCGTTGCATAATATCAAATCCTTGGTCGGCCAATATCAGAAAATCTGCCGACTTCCCGGCCCTGCGGTTCTGCTGGACCGTTTCGCTCTTCTGATATCAATGCGCAAATCCATTTACGTATGGCACCGGGCCCATCCGTTCTTCCACGGTTCCGATGCGGATTACCTGCCATATTATCAGGTAATATCGATCCTCTTCAGATTCCTCGATTTGTTGTCTTTCGAATTAGACCAAGTTTGCGACGAGCTTAGAGGCAGTCACGAATCCCTACCGGCCCCAAGCGATTCCGCCGATGCGGAAGTACAAGTAATTTGGGGAGCGTTAAAAAGCGCAAGATCTTTCAAAACGGATCTGAAACCGGCCAATAGATCCCGCATGAACTCATATTTCTCAGAGTTACTTATGACGCCATCCGGCAGAAAATTGCTTAATGACACAGTCGTTTCACCACCTAAGGGACATAAGGTCATATTCTCGGAAGCCAAAGGAAAAAGCAAATCCTTTGCGGGAGAGTTTGTGGTGGCCGCATCAAAGAAAGCCTCTCCTAAACATGCAGGCGGAGCAAACTCCGGCGCCGACGCCAAGGTATATTTCCCCGAAGAGATATACATGTCGGATGCCTCCGTAATGGCCGATAGCGAATACACCACCAGAACAGGCGAATCATACGGCACACATACGCTTACGCCCGGTTTTGTGCGTTTCGCCTCGGCGCTTTACCAAGCTTGGCGCGCCATGAATGGAGTCTGGACCGGAGGCGGAGACGCCCTAAGCCAAGCCGGCGAAACGCTAACCGTAAACGAAGAATTCGAGAATCCACTCCGCGCCGAATACGGCCTACCGTCCAAAACATCTCCGGAATCAACTTCGGCATTTGACCAAGGCGGTTGGTACAACATCACTAAAGTGGATACCCATACGGACATCGAATCCAGCGATTGGCAGATTATGAGTCTTGGATAAAAAAGTGATAAATCCACTTCTTCATATAGATTCTTATTCATTGTCTTTACATCAAACTAAATTGATCCATTCTAAATAAAGATGTTTCACAAAACAAATAATGCTGAAAACTGCATAAGTATTGTTTTTAGATCTGATATTAGCATCAGAGGATTTATATTCTTTTACCCAATCACACTACTATGGCAAACACTCTAAAACAAACCCTCCTGATTCTCTCCATCATATCCACACTTTCGGCGTGTTCAGGAAAAAAGTCGACGACTAATAACACAGAAAACCAGCGAACAACGGTAACCGCTCCGGAAAAGCCTAAAACACTGTCCAGAATAGCCCTAACTGAATCCAAATGCGGTACATGCCACAGTTTTGACCCTTCGAAAGAAATTCTCGCTCCATCATTCGCAAAAATCAAAACCGCTTACATTAAACTCTATCCAAGCAAAGGTGATTTTGTAAAGCACCTGAGCGAATTTTCATTACACCCCGAAGAATCCAAAAGCAAAATACCGGGAGCCATAAAGAGTTTCGGTTTAATGCCTGAATTAGGATTTTCGAAAGAAAATACCGAAAAAATAGCGTCGTTTCTTTACGACACACCAATAGAGGAAAAAGGATGGTATCCGGAAAAATATAATTTGGAGAAGAATAAGGCCCACTCATCAAACACTCAAAAAAAGAACAAAATAAGCCAAGCCAAAGAATTGGCATTGGCAACCAAAGCCCAATTGGGCAAAAATCTGCTAGGGGCCATCAAGACAAAAGGTACCGCAGGTGCGCTAAGTTTTTGCAATACCAAAGCCATACACCTGACCGATAGCATGGCCTCGGTATTGGGTGTCCATATCCGAAGGGTATCGGATAAACCGCGAAACCCAATTAACCTGGCTGACAAACCTGCTTTGGAATATATTCACTCAGCAAAGAAAGCAATTGAGTCGGGAGAAAAACCGAAACCCAAAATGCGCTTGGACCACGGAAAGTCTATTGTTTATATACCGATAATGACGAATAAGATGTGTATGCAATGCCACGGTGAAAAGAAAACCGAGATCAAAACAGCTACATTGAAAAAAATAGAAAAGTTATATCCCGCAGATAAAGCCAAAGACTACAAACCAAATCAGTTAAGAGGAATTTGGGTTGTGGAAACTAAGTAAAATTATATTTACTAAAACTCCCCTTATGGAGATCACTTATCCCTTCCATAAGGGGATATTTTGTGTAACGAGGTAACAAGTTATATTGGTTTTTATCATCTATTTTTATCGTCTATACGCTTAACAAGATCGTACCCTAATTCATCCAAAACTTCAAGTGTTTCTCTTGCCGTAGCTCTATCGTACTCTTTTTCTATTTCCGTAAGCTCCTCATAAGGAACCAAACATGGGTGTTCTTTTTCATCATCGCTCCGTTGTGGTCCGAAAGTCCAACCTTCGCCTAAGCGTTTTTCCATCCACCTGATATGAACCCTTTCCGCTAATTTTTCTAAAATTTCCTTATCCATTTTTATTTATGTTTTGACGGCTTCTTTCTATTCAAAATATGGAAGCCCTTCTCCGAAAAAGAAACCGGGTGGTTAGGGCTTGAATGGAATTGTTCTATTTGTATAGTATCTTCATCTAAAACCTTCAAGAGCCCTGGCAAAATCATTTGTCTCGGTCCATGCTTCATCACAAAATCAACCCAAAATGGAAATTTGGTATAATCAACAGTAAATGAGTTTATAAAAGCCGATTGACTACCCACACTAAATATCACCGAACTGTCAGGTTTAAACTCATATGTAACCTTTTGTTCTTGGTTTTCCCAAGTTCCTATAAGGTTAACCTTATTTGCATCTTGTGCCTGTGCCGCTAATGAAGCCATCAACAACATGATTAAAATCGAGAATGTTGGTCTAGTCATCATGATTAATTTTGTTATTAGAATTATAAATTAAATAAAAAAATGAAATATATAGCTTTTATCCATACATCAACTGTCCACATCAAACGATTTACAGAACTGCTAAACGCACTGTCTGAAAGAGTAAAATCCGAACACTTCGTGAACAAAGAAATGTTGGATATCGCCCTACAAACGGGAATCCCTCCAGTGGATATGTTTTTAGCCGAAATAGATAAGATTAAGAAAAATAACTTCGACTCAATTATCTGCACCTGTTCCACATTCGGAACATTATGCGAAAAATTTGGTATTCAAAGAATAGACGCTCCTGTAGCGGAATATATGGTAAAGAAATATACCAATATCGCCGTTGTATATACGGCTAACTCCACTTTTAGGCCTAGTGCGCTTTTGTTAGACACCCTCGCAAAGAAACACGGAAAAACAATTAATATAATCCCGGTAAACTGTTCTCAGTTCTGGTCTTTCTTCGAATCCGGGGATATGAAAGGCTATTACTCCAATATCGTAAAAAAGATTAAAGAAATAGATGTAAAACCCGAAGCCATTTTCCTAGCGCAAGCTTCGATGGAAGGAGTCAAGGGGTATTTAGGTGATACGAAAGCGGAAGTACTTACTTCTCCAGAAATCGGAATCCGGAAATTGGTGGGGTAATTCAATCTCAATTAATAAAAAAGGGCTGGCAAAATGCCAGACCCAACATGTATGCTTGGCCAAGGTTAACTGAATCTCCGTGCTAGTCTTTTTGAAAAAATAAAGTCTACATATCGTGGAGTCGTGTGTATCGGTAAATCCTCTGGCCTACAACGTATCCAAATGCAATATCAACTTCGAAAACTTTTTATGCACCCCTGTTTTTAGGGAGTTTTTATAAAAAACTCAAAATATTTCCAGCCCAATCAATCAGCCAATGTGATATTTTAACAGGAACAACATCCTCACTATATTAACCCTGGATCCAGGTTAAGCATAACTGTAAGAAGTTTAAAATATTCCCCTAATCTGTTACCTAACGGAATTCGGAAAAGAATAAGCGTAAATAGCGATAAAATGCGCGATACTGGCCATCAGAACAAATACATGCCAGATTGCATGACGATAAGGGCGTACCTTATCAGCATAAAAAATTACGCCTGAAGAATACAGAACGCCTCCAGCTACAATCCAAAAAACGCCGTCTGGCCCCACTACCTCATACAGCGTCGGAAAAGTAATAGCCGGAACCCAGCCCATAAGCAGATACAAAACCGTGGAGAACTTTTTCATTTTATGAATAAAAAAGAACTTATAAAGTATACCCGCCAAAGCCGATAGCCATAAAACGCCTAACACAATCAGCCCTCTGCCCGAATCGATATTCAGCAAAAGAAAAGGCGTGTAAGTTCCCGCTATCAACACATAAATGCCGGCATGGTCAAACTTCTTAAAAATCGCTTTCCGTTTAGGCGGTTTCACCAAGTGATACGTCGTGGACGCGCTATAAAGCGCCACTAACGATACTCCATATACCAACGCGGCAACCCACTCTACCCCAGACGAGGATTTTAGACATAAGGCAACCGTACCCACAATTCCCAACACTATCCCGAGCGCATGCGTAAGCCCGTTGGCTATTTCCTCATTCTCTGTATATGGCCTCACTTCTTTCATCTTCCGCCCTTTTTATGAGCATGGCACCAACCAAGGGAAATAACAGAAAATCATAAACTGGAACGCGCGTTTCGGCCGTTCCTATACACCCTGATTTTCAGTTGCCCTGATTCTGATTCACACCCGTTATCTATTATCGCCAAGGAATCTTCCTTCTGCGAAAACACCTATTTACGGCCTTTTTTATTAAAAAAAAATGATTCCGGCACAATACAACACCAATATCCAATATTTAGTTTCCATAATCCCCTTCAGAACTTTCTCCACTCAATCGGCCTCATATTTTGCCTAAAACCGACATGCCCCCCTCCTGCCCTCCCCTTTTTGACAAATGTCAAATGGCCCAAAGTTTTTTAGTTATAGTTTTGACCCATTCAATTAATTGAACGGTTTTTGGCAGGGGATATCAATGATAATAAATTGATTACCAACCTATTGTTGGCAATATAAAACTATGATCCCGTTCCTTTAACCGTACCGCGCGGCAGGCTGATTATCTAATAGAATTTTTGACCTGAGGATTAAAATTCAGATGAAAATGACAAACCTGACAATTATGATATTGGCGGCCTTTATGTCGTTGAAATGTGTGGAAAAAGATGAACCGCCCACCAAGAAGAAAGAAGAGAAACCGCAAGGAAAATATGCTGCAATGGTCACCGTCCCGGCCGGGAAATTCACTATGGGATGCGACGCGAATATCGACCCAGTATGTTTCTACACTTCAAACGAACAATTACATACCGTTTATCTCGATGAGTTCCAGATAGACAAATACGAGGTGACCTTCAAACGCTACCAAAAGTGCGTGGACGCAGGCGTTTGCACTCCGCCAGCCATAGGGGGCGCCCTGAATTACGGATGGCCGGGCGTCGATCTTTTTCCCGTAAACGGAGTCACTTGGTTTCAGGCCAAAGAATTTTGCGAATGGGAAGGCAAGAGATTGCCTACCGAAGCCGAATGGGAAAAGGCTGCCAGAGGTACGGACAAACGAACTTATCCGTGGGGCAACGAATCCCCGTCATGCGAATACGCCGTTATGGACCGTCCAAACGCCGGTTTTTTAGGATGCGGTACGGGCAACACCCTGAACGTGGGCTCCAAACCCAAAGGCGCGTCGCCGTACGGCGCGCTGGACATGGCCGGCAATCTATGGGAATGGACCGCCGACTGGTACGATGAGGAATATTTTGACAAAAGCCCGAAAAAGAACCCCAAAGGCCCCGCCAACGGAGATTACAAAGTGGCCCGTGGCGGCGATTTCTTCAGCAGGGCGGGTTACGAACTCCGCACCACCAGCCGCTTCTACTACGAGCCCAGCGATTACAGCATAGCCATCGGTTTCAGATGCGCCAAATAAACCTGCTTTTTGAAGAAAAAACATCCTGAAAAACTTCAAAAGAACCTGATATGAAATTATACACAAAACATATCTTGGCCACAAGCCGAAACAAATTCGGGAAAACCATGGCCCTAGCCCTAATGTTGCTGACCGTTACGCTTGCCAGCGCCCAAGACATCGACGACGAGGAAATGGTGATTGTCCCCGCCGGGGAGTTCATTATGGGATGCGACTACGAGGGCAATGAGCAAAACTGCCTGGAAGAAGCCAGCCCGGCCCACAAAGTATACGTCGACGGTTTTCGCATAGACAAATATATGGTGACTTACAGACGCTACAACAAATGCGTAGCCGAAGGCGTATGCACTCCCCTGTTTGAGGGCGCCGCCTGCAACGCCGGAATGCCTTGGAACAGCAACCACCCCGTAAACTGCGTTGACTACGCCCAAGCCGCCGCATTCTGTGAATGGGACGGGGGCAAACGCCTCCCAACCGAAGCCGAGTGGGAAAAAGCGGCGCGCGGCACCGACGGAAGGAAATTCCCTTGGGGCAACCAATCCCCGAATTGCGATTTGGCCGTAATGAACCGAAAAAAGAAAGGCGATAAAGGCATGGGCCCCGGATGCGGTGCCGGAACTACCCAGCCCGTAGGCTCCCGGCCAAAAGGAGCCTCGCCCTACGGCGCTATGGATATGGCCGGCAACCTGTTCGAATGGACCGCCGATTGGTTTGATCCGGCATATTTCAAAAACAGTCCGAAGAAAAACCCGAAAGGCCCGAAAACGGGACACCACAAGACATTGAAAGGAAGCAGTTGGCTAATGCGTACCGATGCCGGAATGATGTCCTCCGTCCGGTCCGGATACTCGCCTTTGGGCCAAGGCTACGTAGTGGGATTTCGTTGCGCGAAAACTCTTTGACTTTATCAGTACTGAGTAAAGAGTACAAAGTAAATAGACTGCTCGGATAATTTTCTATGGGCAGGGAACTAGGCCTTTTACAGAAAACGTAAATAACTGACGCGAGCGCCCCGCCCATACCCATCAGCGATGGAGCCTCCGGCTCCTCCCGCTGACTTTCAATTACCCCAACATTTTTAAAGAGAGAAAAGAGATGGCCAATAAAACAGTTCTGGCTTTTGCCTTAATCATAATCAGTGTTTTTGGATTTCAATTCGCCCAAGCGCAACAGCAGATTGAAATAAACTTAGAAAACGCGCCAAAGGGATATTTCACGCTAAGCCTGCTACAGGGCGCGGAACGGATTTCCGTGGACAGCGCGAAAACCATAAACGGAAAGTTGGTACTGAAAGGCCGTTACGATTCAGGGCTTTACGCTTTGATCAAAAACGGCAAAGGATTCTCGTTTATCGTAAACGAAAACAAAATCCGCCTCCAAGCCGATTGGAATGCGGGAGCCGGAAGCCTTAAAGTTCTAGAATCCGAAGAAAACCGCTGGTGGACCGAATACCTGATGAGGCGCAATATCACTTACGGAAAACTAAACGTGATTCAGCCCGTAACCATGGCCTACGATCGAGATTCGGAGTTTTATCGCCAAGCCACCAAAGAGTTTTACACGGTACAGGGCGGTTTGCGGACTTTCGTCTCCAAAATTCCCAGACAGACACTCGCATCGCTTTTCGCCCGGGCCGACCTTAGGCCTAGGTTGGCGCACAATATGAGCTTTTCGGAACAACGGCTATCCATGAAAAAAAACTGGTTTGCCAATGTGGACTGGACTGACAGCCGGCTCTTGAACTCCGATATCCTGACAAACAAGATCAACGATTTTATGTCTATCTGCGCCGGGCGTGGAGCTAGCCGGCCGGAAGTGGAACGAGGGATGAAAGAAGGCGTGGATATTCTGCTTTCCGCTACCCAAGCTAATCCGCAGATACACGAATACGCGCTTTCCCTTTTGGTGAAAAAACTGGAAACATACGGAATACGTAATCCTGCATATAGCCACAAACTACGCCACCCCTACCGGAACTTGCGGACACGAGGGCCAAGAGCCGGAAATAATGGCCAGACTCAAAAGATACGACGCCTTAAGGGTTGGAAAAAAAGCTTCGCCCATCAGCGGTTTCGATTTGCAGGGCAATGAATCCGACATTCTAGGCGATCTTACTGACAAAAACCTGTTGGTATTCTGGTCCAGCGACTGCGGACATTGCCGCGATAAGTAGTCATTCAAAATTAATTCGATACTTTGTCCCAATCCCTCTAATGACATCATCGATGGCTTTTGTCAGCTCTTCTATTGAATCAAAATAGTTCGGCTTTGAAAGCCATCGATGCTTGAATTCGAGCCAAAGCCTCTCGATGAAATTTAGCTCGGGAGAATATGCCGGTATAAACTGAAGGAACAAGCCTTTGCCTGCCCATTCAACCATTTTCTCTCTGACGGATATCGCTTTGTGGATGCTTGCATTATCGATTAGGACAACTGTTTTCTTTTCTATTTGATCGACAAAATCATTAATGCATGCGACGGTGGTTTCAGCCGTTGCCGCGCCGTCAACTCTGAATCCGTGGAAATCGCATTTCCGATTCACAAAACCGACAACCGTATGGTTGCTGCTGGGCATACTGGATAGTCGGTGCGTTTTTCCAACCTTTTGCCATCCATAAGGAACGACCGGTGACAGGTTCACTCCCATTTCGTCAAACGAATACAAATCTATTTCACCTTCATCTTCCATCTTCTTAAGCTCCTGTATCTCCGTTTTAAAGAAATCAGACAGCACCTTGTCCCGTTTGTGGGAACAGCTGACCCGCATTCTTTTGTAGCTGTACCCGGCAAACCTTAATAATCGGGACAGGACCGCGCGGGACGCGGTAACGGAACAGTTCTCTTGAGCCCATTGCACCACTTGACAAAGGCTTCGTGGGGCGTTCTTATCCACATACTCAAATTTTTTTGGAGTTATCCTCCCCAATTATAGGTTTCCGCCCACGCCCAGGAAGGTCTTTAAGGTCCCAGTCTTCATTCTCCTCAATTTGATCGAACCAAGATGATACGGTTTCCGTTGTGACACTCAACAGATCGCTGATCTGGGATCGTTGATACCCCTTGGCACTAAAAAGCATGGCTTGGGCTCTTTGCCTTACCCGATAATTCTCACTCTTTCTGACAAGAGTTTCTAAACGGTTGACGGTCGATGATGATAGGTTCAAAAAACGCATGACCAAATTTACAGATTTAATAATTTACGTGGGCATACGAAGCTAAACTCGAATTATTTTTGGAGGGGTACTTATGATGCCTCAGCTCAACGAATGGTATAAATCGGCGAAGCGGGAAGGCTGGACGCTCTCGGCGGTGAGCCTTGACACCGATTTGGGGAAACTCAAAAATACCGCGGACGAACTGGCTCCGGATATTCCCGTTTATTCCGATTTTGAAGGGTGGAAAGGGCCCGCGGCCGTAAGCTACAATGTAAACGCCACTCCGGCGCTCTTTGTCTTGGACAAAAACCTAACGATTATCGGCAAACCAAACCGACTACCGAATCCATAAATCCTGACTTTTCAACTAAAAAAAGCCGGAACAAAGGACCAAACTTCCTCTGACCGGCTTCCTCATTTAGCTAAAATATTCTCTTGCAGACCGTCATTCCAATTCAGCGGAGCGATCTTCAGATCGTCGGCCTGAATGCCTGAAGACAAAGTCAGGTACCATTTGCCGTCGATATCCTGTACCACCTCGGCGGCGTGCCAAGGGTCAATGCGTTTTACCTTATCCTTCACTTCCCAACGGAACGGGCTCTGGCTCCGGAAAATGTCTTCGCCGCCAACGGGCCAAGGGCGCGCCGAGAGAAACAGATAAAAGTCATCGCCTCGCTTCACCACAAACGGCGACTCCACGCCCGGCGATTCGGTGTTCTCATCAAAACAGATTTTCATATCGGACCAATTATCCAGATCCTTACTCGTGCTATAGCCAACCACCCAATGCTTGGCGTCTTTCAACACGCTGTAATACATGATCCATTGGTTGCGGTCCTCGTCACGAAAAACCATCGGGTCTTTGTTTTTCAAATTGTCGGAAAACTCGTTCGACAAAGCCAAAACCGGCCCTTCGGATTTGCTCCAAGTGTAAAGGTCTTTAGACGTTACGTGATGGATTTCCCTTGGCGTACCGATTTTGGTATAGTACATATGGTACAAATCGCCATTACGGATAATATGCGGCGCCCAAATCTCCGCCCCGCCATCCGAAAACGGCTCCAGCTTCGTCCAGCCTTCTTGCGTCAAAGAATCGGCCACCAAGTGGATAAACTCGCTTTGCGGATAGGCTATTCCGTAAAGGTGCCACTTCTTTTCCTCCGGGCTATAGATAACCGAGTGGTCGTTGAGATACGGCGTACGATACAAGGCCACAGTATCACCAACCGTAATAACTTTACTCGGGGCGGGCATCTCCGCCTGCTTTTCCGCAACGGTCCCCTCTCCCGACTTTAACCATGCGAACAATCCACCGGCTACTAACGCCGCCGCAAATAGGATAAATAGTGTTTGCTTCTTCATAAAAATAAAAAGGTACAGTTTTAAAGTAGATGACCGCTTTTTGGCAATGCAGTTTCTATTTGAAAACAACAGCACAAAACAATCACCTTTCGCCTATCGCCATACAAATAAAACGTTTAAGCGATGAGCCAAAGGTAATGTTGCCCGATAAAAAGGGTTAGCCCAAAACACATATGTTCGGACAAATAGACAATATTAAGCGTAACGAAGGCAAACGCAGGATTAACGTAAAGAAATTAACCTTTTATCTAACACTGGATAAATGACAGCCTTGCCAAACTTCCACTTCATCATCTTACGTCAAACCCAAACAAAAACCCCTGACAAACGCCAGGGGTTTCAATCAACATATCGTCACGTCCGCTACAGCGGAGCTTATTTTTTCTTCTTGCGTTTCTTTTTCTTCTTGCCTTCCGTTTTGGCTTGCTTCTCCATTTTCTCCTGCTCGCGCATCAACGCTTTCCAGTCGTTTGGTTTTTCTTCGGAGAAATCCAGAGTGGCGCCGTAATCGTCTTTTTTGATCTCCAGCTCTTTCACCGGATTCCTCAAAAACGACTCGATGATCTTGAGCGTCGGCTTTTCCTCTTCGCTACAAAACGAAACGGCCAAACCTTTTTCCTTGCCCCTTCCCGTACGTCCTACGCGGTGCACGTAGTTTTCCGGCTCTTCGGGCAAATCGTAATTGACCACATACTCCACTCCCGGAATATCAATTCCCCTGGCCGAAACGTCCGTCGCGATCAAAACCTTGTTCTCGCCGGAGCGGAACTTTTTCATCGTCTCGAAACGTTCTTCCTGGTCTTTGCCCCCGTGAATAGTCATGGCCTCGATGCCTACACGGCCCATCGCCTTGAGTACTCGCTCGGCCCGCACTTTGGTACGCACAAACACGAGAATCTTGCGATCGGGATTTTCACGAACCAGCCTTTCGAGGAAAAAACGCTTGTCGTCCATCTCGATAAAAGCCACCGAATGGGAAATATTCCGTGCTACGGGATCTTTCGGGGAAATCTGGATCCGGACAGGCTTATACACGATCGAATAAGCCAACTCCTTGATTGTTTCGTTGATTGTGGCCGAATAGAAAAGTGTCTGCCTCTTCTTCGGAATATGGCGGATCACGTCCTTTATATCCTTGATAAAACCGAGAGCCAACATATGGTCGGCCTCGTCAAGAATCAAGGTGTCCACGCGGTGCAAATCCAAATGCTTTTGGCTGATCAAATCGAACATCCTGCCCGGCGTGGTCACCAAAATGTCCACACCCTTCTGCAATTTGACGATCTGTTTTTCCTGCTCCACACCGCCGTGCAGGCAAAAAGTATTTACGAGTGTTCCCCTCGAAAGCTCCTCGAACACGCCGGTAATCTGCATGGCCAACTCGCGGGTCGGTACCATTACCAAGCACTTGATGCCGTCTTTTCTGGTTTGCCTTTCCTTCTTGTACTGCAACTTGTCAATAACGGGAATGGCGAACGCCGCGGTCTTGCCGGTACCGGTCTGCGCAATGGCCAGCACGTCGTCGCCGTCAAGCACGGGCGGAATCGACTTGTACTGAATGTCCGTGGGTTTTCTAAAGCCGAGTCTTCTCAGGTTGTCTGTCAGCTCGGAACACAATCTATAATCTTCGAATTTCATACGGAAATTTTCTGCTTGTTTACGGAAGACACCTCCGCAGAGGCTCCCGCCAATGCGCAAAGATACGGCTATTCCCTCTTCGCCACCACAAATCGGCCGAAAATGCCACTTGTCTGACCGTTTGCGACCAGCCTTTCCGGTTTTGTCACCTATCCGGGATAAACTTTCAGATGAAAACGAAACCGGCTTATCATTGTCCTTTAGGCTAACCTTTGCGGTAAGCTACTGTTTCCCGTTGCAAAGCCGAAGGGTTATGTTTAGAAGGGGAAGCAGGGACAAAGAAAGAAGCGGAAGCGGCGCCGGAAGCGAAGGCGAGGCCAAAATGCCCCCGACCGGACTATTGCCCAGCCGCACCGCCTTCGACACCTCCCTTTTGACCGAACAAGAAAAAACAGAAGAAGAATACGAAGACATTTCCGCAAGCTCCGTCGGCACTGTGGCACCGGCCAAGGAACGAGGATGGTTTATGAGAAACCTCGCCGCTTTGTGGGAAAAAAAGGAGACCCCCAGTCCAAAAGTCATCGGCGAAGCGGACTCTTTGGGCCTTCCGCCCGAACACAAAAAAGATCTGGCGAGCGCCCACCCGGAAATTGTCGATATCAGGGGAATGCTGGAACGGTACGCATTAATAGACGAGCAGATGGATCCGGCTACGGAACCTCCCAAACTGAAGGTCCCCTACCCTGAGTTGGCCGAATTCTGTTTGGCCAATGTCCCTCATTTCAGGCTCGAGCGCTTTTACGCGATGTTCCGCAATACGGGTGGCGAAACCGCTCAGATGCCCAATCCCTTTGGTACCGGCGTAGAGGAAGTGGACTTCGAAGAGCCCGAAGGCGACATCACTCCCGAAATGATCCGGGAATCTTTGTTACACGGCCTTTTGTCCGGCGCCTTCGAAAAGGCCCAAGCGGACTGGGAAGCGAAAGCCACAAAAGCCGAGAGTGACTACGGCGAATCAGATTTTTCTCCGGAATGGAAACAGAGTGATCTTGATATAGAAGACCTAGAGGAAGGCACCGCCGACGGCGAAGCTTCGCTAAGCCTCCGACGTTTCCACTCCGTAATGCGCCATATGAAAGACGAAAGGGCCAAATGGGGACCGGAAAAAGACGTTTTCCACGAGGCCATGATCCAGAAAATAGTGGACTACCGCAATGCATTAGTCAAGAATATGGATTTGGAAAAAGCGTACTATTCCACTGTGCAACCCCATATGCGTGGCGTCAAGCTGGGAAGCGGGACCGGAACGCCATCGGATTCTACACAAGATTGGGAAGGGGTTATTGACCCGGAAATACTCGATATGTCCGAGGGCACGCCGGAGGTTTCCCATAAGGAAATGGAATCCATACTTTCCCGCAACCCCGCGATAGCCGTCGGGATTTTGCAAGAGGAGATCGAACACCTGAACGGCGTGGTGGAAAAAGGAAAAGCCTTGGTGGAAGCAAGGGACGAGGAACTGGGCATACCGGCGCTAAAACAAAAACTGGAGGAACTGAAGCGGGAAATCCAAGAAATGGAAAGGCGGATAGAAGAGCTCAAGGGAATGGAAGGCGTAGAGGACGCGGAATTGTCGGGCGTTTCGCCGGATAGTCTGGATTGGGTGAGCAACCAACAGGAGAAAGAACAGCTTGCCGGAAAAATGGATAATATTTCGGAGCTCAGAAAGCTCAGGACCGACGCCCTGCCAAACGCCCGGATGGACAAAGACGACTTGGAAGAACGGCTACACGACCTGTGCGACCACAAAAAACGCAATGCCGTAAACGCTTTGGTATCGCAGATCGCCAAACTTAGCTTGGCCGTTTCCGGATTTACGCCACAACGCACCATAATATTGGAAAACCCAGACCCTACAACCGGAAGCTACAGCAGAGTGAACACTTGGCTTGACGAATACAGATACGACCACAAAACCGCAGCCGTAGACGAAATAGTGGCCAAAGCGTCCGATTGGCGCAGGACACACAATTACCAAAAAGACGAAGACCCGATAACCGCCCAAACCCGTAAAGCCCTACAGGAGCTGATGCGCAAAGCCCAAGAAGAAAAAAGCCGATTGGAGACGGAAAAAAAGGAGCTGTTCAATGGACCAAAGATCCGAGAACACTAAATTGTACTTCAAGATAATTCCCGGTAAGTACATCCAGTAATGCGGTTGATATTTTGAAAGAGTGATGTCCGAAATATCATCGCTATTGGATTATAGATTTTTAAATCGTCTATGGGCAATCTCTCTATTCTTTACTTTGTACTATTTTAACAGTTTTTGAAACACACATGTACGACAGCATCACGAATCCTCTTCTGCGTTACGCGGCCATCATTGGTCCCACGGTTCTCATTGTTATCCTACTATCAATTCTGGTCAGGAAAGCGCTAACGGTAATAATCGAACGCAACAGCGACAAGATCGGAGTTGATTCCACAGGATTCGTATTTATCAAAAATTCCATAAGCTTTATCCTGATGGCTCTCGGGCTGTTCTGGATATTTTACAATATTCCTTATTTCAAGTCCCTCGGAAATACGCTTTTTGCCAGTGTCGGAGTGTTTGCCGCCATCGTCGGTTTCGCATCCCAAAAAGCGTTTTCCAATATCGTTGGTGGGCTTTTTATCCTGATATTCAAACCCTTCAAAGTGAGCGACAGCATAGAGCTGAGCAATACCAGACAAGGAGTGGTCGAGGAGATCACGTTGCGCCATACCATTATCAAGGATTATGAAAACCGCCGGGTAGTGATACCGAACAGCGTAATCAGTGAGGAAACGATAATCAACAGCGATATCACCGACAACAAAGTCCGCAAATATATCGAAGTCGGGATTTCCTACGAATCGGACGTGGACTTGGCTTTCGGGATATTGGCCAAAGCCGTGGAAGAGCATCCGTTTTTTATCGATAACCGGACACGAAAGGAAAAACACAACGGCCAGCATCCCGTCACCGTCCGCCTAATCAGCTTGGGCGATTTCGCCGTAACGATCCGCGCCTACGCTTGGGCCAAAAACTTCGACGAGGCTTTCGTTATGAAATGCGACGTACTCAAAACGGTAAAAGCGGAATTCACCAAACAAGGAGTCGAGATTCCCTATCCTCACCGGACTATTGTGTATAAAAACCAAACCGACGCATTCAGCTAAACATTAAACCGATTCGAGCGCAACGCTCAAATCGGTTTATCCTAGTTCTCCACCAAAGGCAAAATCTTAAAGATTCTTCCCGGCTTTTCCACCGAAAAATAAAGCGTTCCGTCCGGGCCTTGGGATATATCCCGTACACGGCCGATTTTTTTGAGCAAAGGCTCTTCCGCCGTTACCTTTCCGTCCGTAAGCTCAAGTCGGGCGATGTACTTGAAACTTAAGGATCCAACCAAAATATTTCCATTCCAGCCCGGATATTTATCACCCGAGACGAACGACATACCGCAAGGAGCGATAGACGGCACCCAATAATGCGTAGGGCTTGTCATTCCCGGCTTTTCCGTCAGTTTCGTAAAACGCGTCCCGCTGTAGTTCACACCGTACGAAACCACCGGCCAGCCGTAGTTTTCTCCCTTCCGGATCGGGTTAAGCTCGTCGCCACCCTTCGGGCCGTGCTCATGGGCCCACAATTGGCCCGTAACGGGATGAAACGCGAGTCCTTGAGGATTTCTATGTCCGTAAGAGAAAATGCTCTCACGGGCGCCTTTTTGTCCCAAAAACGGATTATCCTTGGGTATGCTTCCGTCCGGATAGATTCTGTGCACCTTTCCGCAATCGTTTTTCAACGATTGTGGGTTGTCGTCGCGGCGTCCGCGGTCACCTACGGTAATGTACAGCAAGCCGTCCGCCCCGAAGGCCAGCCTCGAACCGTAATGGTGGCGAGTACTCAGGTAAGGTTTCGCCTCGAATATCTCTTTTACTTCCGTTAGCCTGTCTCCAGAAAGTTTAGCGCTTACTACCGCCGTGGTCGCCTTATCCTCTTTTCCTTTTGAGAATGACAGATAAATCCGTTTGTTTTTCCCGAAATCCGGATCCACGATTACGTCAAGCATTCCGCCCTGTCTGGCGTACAACACTTCTGGCGCTCCGGAAATTTCCGTTAACCTCTCGGAAGTGTCCATCCTGAAAAGCTTTCCGGCCTTGTCCGTGATCAACATATCGCCGTTTGGCAAAAAGTCCATCCCCCACGGGCTCACCACCCCTTCCGTAACCACAGGAACAATCCGAAACGAAAGCTTGTCGCTGTGGACAGGGCTGATCCAATCTCCACTTTCGTCAAAGGTCCGGGGCTTGGCCTTCTCGCTACTCTTTGCGATGAACTTGGCCAATTTTGTTATTTCGGTATCTGAGAAAGCCGTATCGAAAGGAACCATACCCAAATCCGGAATTCCTTTCCTTATGGATTTCTCTATCGCTTCGACCGTTTTCCCATTGATCCACTTTCTATTGGAAAACGTTTCCAACTTCTCACCGTGACATCCCGCACAATTATCCGCATACAGTTTCTTAACAGGGTTTTGGGCAAGTGAACAGGAGCAAAGAAGAAGCATCGGGAAAAAAATTGGCGCAAAGAATCTCATAGTTTGGGTGGTTTTTGTAAGATTGTTACATCAAATATAACAATCATCTTCTGTTAATTTACTTTTGCGAAAACTTTCCTGTTTTGGACCCATGACCTCCGATTTTTTCTCCGGTTTACTTTCCCCAATCGGTACGGAAATGACTCCTGAACTTCAAAAAATGATTAAAACGGACAACATCCTCTTTGTTGTTGTTTATTTATTTTAAATACTTTTATCTTTTTAGGGCTATGTAACTGTTTGATAAACAACGACTAATAGGTGTTTCAGGCAAGTGAATCGGAGTGTTCGGGCAAGCGTTTCGGAGTGCTGGGGCAAGTGAATCGGAGTGTTCGGGCAAGTAAAACGGAGCTTTGGGGAAAGCGAATCGGAGCGTAAATCTTTTAGGCAAGCGGATCGGAGTTTTTGGGCAAGCGAAACGGAGCGAAATGTGGATAAATGTCTATTTCTAGATATAAATACTCTTTCAGGCAAAAATATCGGAGTTTATTTGGCGTTCAGGCAAATTATTCGGAGTTTTTGGGAAGTTGATGAAATTTCAACTCCGATTTGTTTGCCCGAAACGATTTTGACATGGACAGCAATGTTTTTAGCCTAGATTATAAGCTCGTAAAGAAGAGCAACCATATCATCAATGCCCGGCAAAACTTCTCGTTGATGCAGCAGAGAATCATTCTGCTGATGTGTTCGAGGATCGGGGAAAACGACCAGGAATTCAAATGGACCAGAATACCGATACAGGAGATCGCGGGAAAAACTCGGCTTAACGGCTCGGACTACGAGAAGGTGAAAAGAGCGGCGATGGAGCTGGTGGAATGCAATATCGAATTGCGTACCGGAGACGGAGGCTGGCAGAAGCTTCCCTTCCTGACTACCCGAGGCCATGACCGGAAAGGAATAGTGGAAGCCAAGTTTGTGGAAGACGCGAAGCCTTTTCTGCTTGGTCTGAAGGAACGCTATACGGCGTATTTTCTTAAGAATGTGTATCAGCTTAAGAATGTCCACTCGCTTCGCCTTTACGAACTGATGGCCCAGTATTTTCCCAAAATAAAGGAGAGGCGTTTTTCTCTGGAAGATTTTAAGGATCTGCTCTATATCCGGAACTGTTACCCGAAATATTCGGCGTTTAAGAAGCACGTGCTGGAAAAGGCCGTGTCGGAGATTAACGCCACTTCCGATCTGTTTGTCACTTATGAGGAACGCCGGGAGAAGCGCCAGGTATTGGAAATTATTTTCAGCATAAGGGCAAACGGCGACAGGGCCCTGACCTCCGCAACCGCGTCGGCGACGGTTTCCGCTACGCCTACGGCGCCAAAAACGGAGCCGGTGACAGAGGACGTACCGCACGAGGTGGTGGATAGCGTACCGGTGGCCCCTACCCTTTTTGATTCGGTAGAGGAAAAAATTCCGGAGCCGGAGGAAACGAAGGAACCGATAAGGCAAGAGGCGCAACCGCCGTACGAGGATATCAATTTCTGCTCGGAAGCCACGTTCAAAAAGCTTACCTCAAGATACGACGAGGACTTGGTGCGCTTGGCCATCCGGGCCATCGCCGAACGTCCGGATATCGTGAACCCTACGGGATACCTGATCAAATCGTTGAGCGAAGGCTACTTTAACGACCGCATGGAGCAGGAGAAGAAAGTGGCCCGAGAGAAGATCAAGCGCTTGGAGGAAACCCGCCGTATCGAGGAACTGAAGAGGATAAAGGACCGCATACCGGAAGAGTATGATTTGTTCCGCAAGACGATGCTGGCCAAATATAGGGAAAAGGCTACCGACGATGATCTGGCCGAGTATCTCTTCGAAATCGAAGACCACGATGACATGGTGGTGAGAAGAATCCACGACGATTTTCTTTCAGGAAACGAACCTTCTTCCCTTTCGAAAAGCCATTTTGGCGTGTGGTTGGTGAAGCGTTACGGCACCCAAAAAGATATGGAAATGCTGGACGTGAAGAACTACGCGATGCACCGGTACGGGATTGATTATTGAGCGAAGGGCTATTCGCCGGTTTTTTCGCCGAAATCCGAAACTTAGGGGCCTTTGTGTTTTCCTTGTGCCTTTGAGTTGCTATTTTAGAAATACAGATTCGATTCGACCAAAATTGATATGACAAGAATAATATCCATACTTAACCACAAGGGAGGGGTAGGAAAAACGACCACCACCGCCAATCTCGGCGCGTCGCTCAGCCGGTTGGGCGAGCGAGTTTTGTTGGTGGACATGGACCCGCAGTCCAACCTCTCGCAGCATTTTTCGATAGAGTCGCCGGAGCGTAACGTGTACCATTCGCTTTGCGAGGGCGAGTCTTTGCCCGTATGGTCTATCCGCGAGCGTCTGGACGTGGTGCCCGCCGACTTGGATCTGGCCGACGCTCCCCTACGCCTTCAGCGTGATGTGAACGGATTTTTCAAACTTCGCGAATGCTTGGAGGAAGTGCGTGAGAATTACGATTACATCCTGATAGACTGCCCTCCGTCTTTGGAAATCCTGACGGCCAACGCACTTATCGCAAGTAACGAGGCGATGGTGGTGGTGCAGGCGCATTATTTCGCCGCCAAAGGGCTGAGTTCGGTATTCAACCTGATCGACTCCCTGCAGCAGAACCTGAACCGCGATCTGGATATATCGGGCATCTTGCTGACGCAACTTGACAAGCGTACGGTGTTTACCCGCGGCATAGCCCAGATGGTGGGCGAGCTGTACGAGAAGTACGCTTTCGATACCGTGGTCAGGTACAACATTTCCTTGGCCGAATCGACGTCGGCGGGGAAAGACATTTTCGAATACGCTCCGAAATCAGCGGGAGCGGAGGATTACGAGGCATTGGGCAAAGAGGTGAAACATGGCAAAAAAGTTCGCGTTTAACGGACTGATCCGCGAGGCGGAGAAGAATCAGCAGAAAACCAAGCAGGGCGTAAAGGACCGCTTGGAGATTGACGAGGAGCTGAAGGCGTTGATTCCGCCGTTGTTGGACGACGAGTACGATCAACTCAAGGAGAATATCCGTCAGGAGGGTGTGCGCGAGCCCATCCTCGTGGCTGAGATAGAGGGTCGGGTGTTCGTGATCGACGGACACAACCGCCACCGGATTTCCTCCGAGTTGGGTATAGATTTTCCCGTAAAGGAAATATCGCTCGACAGCCGCGAGGCGGCCAAGGACTGGATGATCAACAACCAGCTGGGCCGGAGAAACCTTACGGACGAGCAGCGCTCATACCTCAGGGGATTGCGCTACGAACGCGAGAAGCAAAAGGTAAGCAACGCTTCGGGCGCCAACCAACATACGAAAGCGGGTGAGGACGGAGGAAAAAATTTCCCCCAAGCCAAAAAGACCGCTCAGCGACTTGCCGAAGAGTATAACGTGACGGACCGTACGATCAAGAACGACGCCCAGTTTGCCAAAGGTGTGGACCTGATAGGTAAGATAAATCCTGAGCTGAAGCAGGGGATTTTGTCGGGGAAAGAGAAGGTAAAAAAAGGCGACGTAAGGATGCTTGCGGGAATAGACGAGCAAGGAGCCGACAGCCTGACGGAAGCCGAAAGCGTTGACGAGATTGTGGCGACTGCCAAATCAATCCCAGCGAAGAAGACCAAGAAGCCAAAGAAAAAAACGCCTGCGAAAGTGGTGGTACGACCTGTGACGGAGCTGAAGGATGAGATTTGTGGCAGAGTATTGTCTTTGGAAGAAGGGGCCGCAAAAGCCAAGTTTTCGGAACTCCGTGTACTGTTAGCGGAGCTTGAGGGTGCTTTGATTTCTTAGAAGCTAAAGAATATTGAAAACTGAAAAGGGGCGGAAGCCCCTTTTTTTGTGCTCTGAAAATGGGAGAGGGGCTCGGAGGAAAAATTTTCCTCCGAGCAAAATGGGGGAGTTGTTTTCTAGGAATGGTGTGTCGATAGTATCGGTCTTTTGGGAACACCAATGTTTAATATCCTTACGAAAATGTATAAGTCGTATGCAAAAATGTTTAAGAGCTTGACGCTTTCTTTGAGCGACATTTGTATCAGTTAATAATTGAAAGTCTAACTGATATGAACACGGTAGTCAAAACAATTTTTGGATTGTTATTGATAGCAATTACAGTCAACTCATCAGCTCAAGACAAGAAAAATTTTAAAGAAGGCATTATGAAAAATCTAAAGGCAGGAACAAACGACGTTACTTTCAAAAGTCAAGGTGTGAAATTGGCCGGTCTTCTGTTCACCCCTGAGGGTTTTGATTCAGCAGAAAAATATCCGGCAGTGGTATTTTCAGGGCCATTCAATCAAGTGAAAGAACAGATGGGCGCAGTTTATGGCAAAAAAATGGCGGAGCTGGGATATGTGTTCTTATCTTATGACCCATACAGCTTTGGTGATAGTGAAGGTCAACCTCGTAACAATGAGCACGCACATCACAAGATGGAAAGCATTAGGGATGCCGTGAGTTATTTGGGGACTTTAGACTTTGTTGACAGAAAGCAAATATACGGTATCGGCGGTTGTGCCAGTGGGGGGTATATGCCTTTAGTAGCGGTTACCGATAAGCGTTTGGCGGCAATCGCAACCGTAAGTGGTATGATGGACAATCAGGCAAGTTATTTTGGTGTGATGACTAAAGAACAACTGATGCCACTCTTTGAAATGGCCAACGCCGCTCGTCAGAAAGCCTATGAGACTGGAGAGTATGAGACTTATGATGCGCTGAATATGGAAGGGGTTGATCTTAAGACTTTGGATAAATCCTCTGCGATGTACGAAGGGTATGATTATTATATGACCTCCCGAGCAGGGAAAGAGACCTACCCAAATTACACGCATATGGCTCCCAAAACACTGATGGAAAATGCTCCGATGACGAGTGCCACTTTTTATGCTCCTTATCTTTACACTCCATATTTGGGAATAGTGGGAGAGAAAGCAGATACGGGCGTGCTTACTGAAATATTTTACGAAAAGTGCAGTGAACCTAAAGAGTTCTACAAGATAGAGGGAGCGACTCATGTTAGCCTTTATGATATTGATAAAGATGTGGATCGCGCTGTGGAGAGAATAGATAAGTTTTTTAGAAAATATACCAAGTAATAATAGGGAGCCGTGTGTCGGCTCTCTTATTTTTTAGATAAATATTGGCGATGGATAAATGAAAGGTCTTGTCCCAACTTGTTGATCACGTATAAAAAAGTCATGAATAAAGAAGAACTTATAGAATTTGTAAATTCACATAAAGTCCATCAGATACGCGCTGGGGACAAACACCGTTTTGTTGATATCACTATCGTTGAATCTGACGGCAGATTCTTTGTGCGTCAGTACAAGTTTGGAAAACGGAGTTGGTATGATGCTTTTCTTGACACACCAGAAGGGGAAATCAAGTACAAGGATATTGTAATACCTGTTAGAGGTGAAATCCCCGAAGATTTGGATTCGATCAACCAGAGGATTACAAAAGCATATTCAAAGAAACTCGGGCTGATCTATCATATTATGCGACTAGGCTTTGATAGAAAAAGACACGAAGCATCTACCTTGGAATTAATTCCCGTATAACAGCACACCTGTAGCTTTGTAATGAAAAAGATAGTCAGAAATACAATTACAGAAATGCATGAGCAGGGAAACTTTCCCCCACCGGAAAATCCCTTGTTCAGTATCCTACATGAAAAAGTTGAAGATGGTCAAACGGCAAGCTGTGAAAAGGACTTTGAATCAGTCAGTCTAACCAATAACTTTTACACGATCAGTCTCAAAAATATTATATCTGGAGAGATCCTTTATGGGCGCACAAAATATGACTGCAGTACAGGAACTATGATCTTTACAGCGCCTAACCAGACTATGGTTATCAACCAAATTGTGTTTAGTTCTGAATTATATTATATATCTTTTCATAAAGAGTATCTGATTGGGCATCCTTTGTTTGATAAGATTAAGAAATATAATTTTTTCAACTATAATGTAAACGAGGCGTTACACCTTTCGCCTAAGGAAGAAGAGCTTATTAAATCCATATTTAGAAATATTCAAACCGAATATCACAACAATCAGGATGAGTTTAGTAAAAATCTGATCTTGTCACACTTGGATGCACTGCTTCATTATGCAGATCGTTTTTACAAACGCCAATTCCTAAACAGAAAAGAGATAAACCAAGCCCTCTTTACACGATTCAAACATATACTGGATATGTATTTTGAAGCTAATCAATTAGAAGAGAAAGGAATCCCCACAGTCGAATGGTTGGCAAATCAGTTGGGAGTCAGCCACCGTTATATGAGTGATACAATCAAAGCCGAAACAGGTAAAACGGCTGTGGACCAGATTAATTTATACTTGGTGGAAGAAGCAAAGAATCTATTGCTCAAACCTAATGCTTCAATCTCTGAAACAGCTTATAAGCTTGGTTTTGAATATCCGCAGTACTTCTCCCGATTGTTTAAGAAGAAAGTTGGCATGAGCCCCAAGCAATATGTGGAGTCCTCAATGATGAATTAAGATATGATGACAAAATAAATACATTAGTTCTTTCGTACTGTTCCGATAAGTGTATCCTTATAATCTATAGGGGACTACTGAGGTTAAAACATTTGTGGGAGATGCAGAGAATCCCCCTGTCTATACGGTTTTGCTAGATTCCGTGCTTCTGGAGGTTAGCCTCAGGAACCGGACAAAGTGGTTAGCTTCAGTGGGCATGTCCCTGTACGAATTCGGTGTCGAAAATGGCTAGCGGATCTTGGGTTTGGCGTGAGGCCAGAGCTTTGGACCTGCTCTTTTCGGACAAGAGCGCGAGAAGCTGGTTGAGGTTTCGGCGGATGCTCCTGAGATCCTGCTGGCGTCCGAGGAAGGGGTCGTTTTGGCGTACGGAGGGCCATTCGGCCAGCAGGTGCCGGAATGCGGCGAGGGCCTGGCTGTGGCTACCGGAACATTCGCGGAAATGGGACATGATCTCGGCCAGGGCTTTGCGGTCTTGGGCGCCGACGGCGGGCGGCAGTCCGGTGTGCGATAGGAAGAAGGCGTGGTAGCTCCGCAAGGCGGTGTCGAAATAAGGGATTTTCCGATGGTCGGAAACCAAGGGGGCTTCGCGCGCGTATTCTTTTCCCTTTGTTGTTACTCTTTCTTTCTTTTCTTTATATAGTGTGTCGGCAAAATTTGCGCGCTGATCCCGCGTATTCTGCTTGTGGGCGTCGGCAATATTTGCGTTTTGGTCCGGCGAATTTTGCCTGTCGGTATCGGCAAATTCCGCATGGCGGACTGGCGGTTTCCGTTTGGTGGTATTGGCGGTGGCCCGCTGTTTTTTCCGGCGGTTCTGTTTCGGGTTTTCGGCTTGCGAAGTCCCCTGCCCCGGTTCGTTTTTTTCCTGTTCCGCTGTTGCCGGTCCCGCTTCGGTTTGGTGTTCTTCCTCCCCCTCTATTTCCAAGGTGTCGTCGAATTGGCCGTCCATGGCTTTGGTCCACCGGGGTCCGGGTTTCAGGCCGTATTTGGCGGTGGCGCTCCTTGTGATCAGACCCTTGGCCTGCATCTTGGCGATCATGTCGGTGAGTGTGCGGGGCGACACGCCTAGGAAGTCGGCGATCTCGACCCGGGAGTCGAGGCATTGGCGGCCCTTTGCCCTCGGGGAGTTGGACCGGAAGTGGACGTAATCGCAGAGGGCGTATTCTTCCCAGGATATGCGGAGTTTGAGCCGGACGTTGTGGCGGATATGGGTGTATTGCAACATATGTTTGGGTTTGATGATATTGTATTATTCTTCGTTATTGTTTGTCTAATTAATTGTTTTGAAATGTGAATGCCAAATTATTTCAACTTAAATTGATAATAAAAGTAGAATACTAAGTAATGGCTAATTAATGTAGCTACGATAGGTGCTCCGCGGCCTCTTTGGGGCAGATTCCCGTTTGGGCGCAGTATTCGGAGAGGGTCAGGTATTGGCCGGCGGTTTTGCCGAGCTGTTGTTTGAGGCGGCGGTATTCTTTGCGCGCACCGCTGAGGGATTTGCCCGTTAGGCGCTGGATGTCTTTGGGGTAGATTGTCAGTCTGTTCATTTTGATTGTTTTTTGTTGGCCGGATCATTTGCGTTGGGAGACAGGACTTGCCCTGTCTGTACGTTATAATATGTTTGTCCTTCTGGTCCGGTCGGACAAGATGGTTCAAGTCCCTCCGTTTGGATTTTTTTTGTATTGGGGCATGACCGTCCGCATGGGGAGACAAGGCATGCCGTGTCTCTACGGGGTTTTTGATTTTCGGTTGAATTTATACTAATATAATTCGTTTTTTGGATAAATAAAATGGCCAAATGGTGCCTTTTGTGACCTTATTGTACCCTTCTGTACTCCCATGGGTATCTTTTTATGGGTTTTTCGGGTATATAGCGGTATAAACCAAAGGCAAAAGGTCAATATGGTTAGTATTACGGTGACTGTGGTTTATCGGGCCGGGAGACGTAAGGTTTGGGCCGTTTCCGTATGGAAAACGGTCTTTTTTCTGGCCTTGTGGGAAATGCTCAAAGTATCATTATCCCATCTTCATCCGTGGCTTATCCCATCTTGATCCCATCATGAAAGACGGGGGAAAATGGCCGGTAAGGTTTCGGCGGTTTTTGCGGAAAAAGGTTTTCCGCTGTTCCGGGGCGTCCGTTCCGGGATTATTCTTTATCTCTTAAATGTATTGTGCCTTATGGCTAGACAAAGTGGAATCCTCAAGATTGAGGGCAAAATTGACGGTATCTCGTTCTACCGAAAAGACGGGAAGTATTATGCCAGACGGTCCGGGGGCGTGAGCGGCGCGCGGATCAGGAACGACCCGAGGTATAGGCGTACGCGTGAGAACGTGGCTGAGTTTTCGGAGGTGGCCCGCCAGGGCAAGTTGGTGCGGACGGCGTTTCGCAGGGAGTTGGTGGGTAACGCCTCGGGCAACGTTACGGCGAGGCTGGGGAGCGCGCTGTACAGGGTGCTGAAGACCGACGGCGTGAACAGGCGGGGCGAGCGGAAGGTGTCGGCGGGCGATTTGGGCTTGTTGGCGGGATTCGGCTTTAACGCGAACGCTTCTGTCGATACGGCTTTGGCGGCGCCTCTGGGCTTGGCTTTTGACGATTCGGCGGAGAAGGTGACATGGGCGGGTACCGTATTGCCGGCCCGGGACGTGGTGGCGCCTTCGGGGGCCACGCATTTCCGTTTGCGCTTGGCGGCGGCGAGTCTTGATTTCGACAATGCCGGGCAGGTGTCGGCCTCGGCCACGGGGCCGGAAACGGCCGTGGACAGTCTGGACGAGGTGGCGGTGGCGCTGGAGGCGGGCTATGACAAGAGCCTCTCCGGGCATACGCTGGCGCTGGCGGGGATCGAGTTTTTGCAAGCGATGAACGGAGAGCTGTATCCGCTGAGCAACGGCGCGTACAACGCGATGGGCATAGCGGGGTATCACAGCGCGGTGTAGTTTGGCGTTATGCGGGATTAATGGGCGGGGCTTTCGGGCTCCGCCTTCTGTTTACCCTGAATATATTATGCGTTCGTTTTTTTAGGTTTCGGTTTGCGGTTCGGCCCTTATTTTGCCTGAATGGCTCCTGTTTTTTGCCGTATGCACTACGACATATAAAAGACGATATCCCGAAACCATAAACGGCTTGCTTATAACAAGCTCCGGTGTTACTTTTTATTCACTCTTGTTTTCTTTCAAAGGAGTTCATGAGAACGCTTCGCTAGTTGAAAGATCAAAAAGTAACCAAAAAATCTCTTAAATACGGCTACAAATTTTTCTTCCATCCAAAAGCATTACGGTTATGGAAGAAAAATAAAGGCCTGAAATTAGTTTTTTGGAACGCATTGGAATCAATAATCTACTAACCAATGAGACGAATAGAACAAGGATAATTTTGTTCAGGTGCATATATCAGAAATAAAAGGAACTTATGTTACAAGTAAGAGCCTGCGAAGCTGGCGGTAGGTATGACGCCGTAAACAAGCATTGGATTTTGCCTTATACCGATAAAGTTTTGGCAAAGGTAAAAGAGGTGCTGGCGCCGATGTATCCGGAGATAGAGGTGGAAGACTGTAGAGAGAAAAGGGCGAAAAAGAAGACCAAGCGCCTAAGGGAGCATTACAGGCCCTGCCCGGAAGAGATGAAAGAGAAATTGCGAGTGAAACGTTATAGCGAATCCACCGTGAGGACATACACTTCGATGTTTTCTGAGTTTTTGAGTTATCACTACGCCCATAGTCCCGAAGAGATAACGGCGGATCAAATTAAGGCCTATATGCGCCATTTGGTGGCCGAGAGGGAAGTGAGCGAATCGTACCAGAACCAGATGATCAACGCCATAAAGTTCTTTTATGAGAAGGTGTTGGGAGGGCAACGGCGGACATACTTTGTGGAAAGGCCCCGTAGCGGACGGAATCTACCGACGGTGTTGAGTCAAACAGAGATGAGCGCATTACTAAAAGGGATCCCGAATGTGAAACACAAGACGATAGTGACTGTTATCTACAGTTGTGGGCTAAGGATAAGCGAGCTGATTTCAATGAAGGTTTCGGATATTGACTACGGTAGCCGGAGAATATTGCTGAAGCAGGCCAAGGGCAAAAAAGACAGGTATGTGCCACTTGCCGAGCGTACCGAATTGATGGTGAGGGCATACCTGAAACGGTATAATCCTGAGGAATACCTGTTTGAAGGGCCTTCGGGAGGGCAATATAGCCCGTCAAGTGTACGGAAATTTCTGAAGCGATACAGTAAGGCTGTAGGAATCAAGAAAAATGTTTGCCCACACACGCTTAGGCACAGTTGCGCGACCCATTTGTTGGAAAACGGCGTGGATCTACGCTATATACAGCATTTGCTTGGCCAAAACGACAGTAAGACAACTGAGGTATACACTCATATAACTGAGATGGGACTTAATAATATCAAGAATCCGCTTGATCAATTGGATTTATGATTAGATTTTTCAATGATAAAAATTTTCATTTTTGCAAGCGGGAAGGTATCTTAGTATACGGGAAATAACAGGAATTCCTGTTATTGATACGTTATCTGTAATTCCTAAATTGAAAAAATGCTTTATCAGATTAAAAATGACTTAAGGATCAAATTAAACCAAGTTGATTTACCAGAAGATTATTTCGCTGATTCTGTCAATTCAATATACAATTTAGAGTGTAGCAATTTCCGCAACTATAAATTAGACTTAACTAAATTAATATTGTCCTGTCAAGGAAAATTAACTGATTTTGCTTCTCAAGTTTTTTGTACAAATGGAATCTAAATAAAAGATTCAGTTTACAAAGTCCTTAAGAGTTATAAACTCCCTGAACATAGAGCCTTTCCAATACAAATTGAAAGTGACGGGTTAAAATTTAACTATTATTTACTCTTCATTTGTTTCGACTTATTTGAATTTGTCATTTTCAAACAGTCAGAATTTTTCACACAGAATGGCTTAGATGAAGTAAGCAATATAAAACTGCATAATCTAGATGAATATCAAGCATTAAAGAACCAATTATATAAAGATTGTAAACGAGATAAGTCAAATGAACTAGATACATTTGGCTTACCGAAAATCTCTTCTATTGATACTCAAATAGAGTTAAGAAGAAATACCTTAACACGAATTGGCTATAAAAAGATTAAACTTAGTAAAAGTATAATTGATAAATATGATTTAATCTATAATACTGGTAAATTTTATATTTCAGAAGAACTAAATAAAGTACTTCGAGAGAAAAAATTCACTGGATATAAATTGGAAGTCCCAAAAAAAATTGAAATCTAAAACAGATAACACGCGCTAAAAATGCATAGCTCACTACGTTCGCTAGGCCATTTTAGCGCCCTCGTTGTGTTTCATGCAAAGAGAGACCCGTACATAAAATGCCAACGCACATTTGGCACATTTGCAAGCCCAAACCCACATGCTGACGCTTCAGCTTGCAAAAGAGCCAAATTTTAGCCGACGCACCTGAGGATAAGAAATATTAAATTATAGATATGCCAAATTATATTAACAGTAAACCTACAGCCGAAGACCAATTTGAAGGTAAATCTCATCAGAGAATAGCAAACAGCATTGCAGAGCATATTAAAGACGGGAATAACTCCCTCAAAGTATTAGGATTAGAAGGAGGTTGGGGAACAGGAAAATCCACTATTATAGAATTAATAAAAGAAAATTTATCAGATACCCACCATTTATATGTCTATGATTGCTGGGGGCATCAAGAAGATTCTCAAAGAAGAGCATTTCTTGAAGAACAAACTCTTGATTTGCTATCTTCAGATGATGATTTACTAGAGACAAAAACTGAGCATATTGACTTGTCAGGTGTTCACCATGAAGTAACTTGGACAGAAAAAATTAAGTTTCTACTCGCAAAAAAAAGAGAGACAAACCAAAAGACTGTTCCTAAGCTGAGCTTTGGAATTGTTATAGTTGGACTAATTTTTATTTTCACTCCTATTCTTGCTTTAATATCAGATATATTGGGAGATAGCAACCAAGCAACACTTCTTAAATTATTGTTTTCGGCATCTCTATTAATACTATCAACAACTATTTGGCTACTGTCTACACTTTATAAACGTTTTATTTCTAAAAGCAAAAAATGGATTAATTTATCAAGTTTATTTTACATCTATAAAGGAAAACAGCTTGAAGATACAACCCTAGAAATATTTTCTGAAATAGAACCGTCTGTAAAAGAATTTAAAGAGTGGATGCATTCTATATCTAAAAGTCTAAAGTCTAAAGAACTAATTATTGTCTATGACAATATGGATAGGTTACCTCCTGAAAATGTTAAAGAAATTTGGTCGTCTATTCATACTTTCTTCGCAGAAGAGAAGTATCCTAAAATTACAGTTATTATTCCTTTTGATAGAGAGCATTTAAGCGAGGCTTTTAAAAATGGAAATAGCACTACAACAAATGAGTTTTTAAACAAAACATTTTCCATAATTTATAGAGTTTCTCCTCCAGTTTTAACAGACTGGAAAAACTTTTTTGTGACAAAATTTAAAGAGGCTTTTGGTGACTCTGAGAATCAAGAGATTCAATTAGTTCTCACGATATATGACCGATTAACCTCAAAATTTACTCCAAGGGATATTATTTTATTTATTAACGAGCTTGTTACCTTAAAACGAATTTGGGGTGAAGAGATAAAGCTTAGGTATATTGCGATATTTTCAAAAAAGAAAGATTATATCCTTGAAAACCCACAGGAAACAATTTTGAAAAACGATTATCTTGATTCTTTAGGTGACTTACTTTCTGATGATGCTGAATTGCAGAATAATATTTCTGCTTTGGCATTTAATGTGCCTCTTGAAAAAGCCTCCCAAGTATTGCTACTTAGAGATATTGAGCTTGCATTAAGACAAGAAGGTCAAAATGGGATTATAGAGTTGAGTAAACATCCATATTTTATATATATACTGGAAGAAGTAATCTATAACAATGGTTTAGAGGTTGATAAAGCAATATTAGAACTAAGTCATTTAGAGAAATCTAATTTAAATAGTGAAATACTAGAAAGGTTAGACCTGATATGGGAAACGCTTAATTCAAAACAGATTGAACACAATATTGAATCTTTTGAATTTGACGATAAGTTCAAAAAACTATTACAGAATATTTCACATGATAGTCAACTTAAACTTTTAAACCATATTACCAGCTGTTATGGCAAAATAAAAGATTTTAATGGTGCTGTTTATTATAAAACTCTTCTAGCAGTTGAGAGCTTTTTGAATGAAAATAGCATTCAAATTGAGCTTCCTGACCTTCTTTCTCCGAAACAAGTGGAAGCTAAAATTTTTCTTGATTATTTAATAGAATCGCAATCTGATTACAAAAGATTTAAAGTTAAAACAGAACCTTCTAGATTAGATAGTTTTGTTGCAGATTGTATAAAAGAGGATTTTTCTTCAAACATACTTGATGTTAACTATAATGATTTGGATTCAAAAAATTATAGTTTCCCAAAATCTTTTGAAACTCTTGAAACTCTTATCTCTGAAAATACGGTAACCTCTGACAACTTTATAAATCTAATTACCTTACAGAAATCTTTTTCTAAGAGTCGTTTACTTGACCAAACTATATCGAAAGAAAACTTACATGAAATATTAAAGGTAGCTAATGAAGATTTTGACGGGTTTTATGATGTGCTATGTATAAGAATTAAATTTGCCGATGAATATGACCAATTTATTAGTCAGAATAGACAAGTAGCTCAAAGACAAAACAATAGGCAATTAATGAATACTTGGGTTGATAAAACAACCTCTTGGCTTCAATCTGGTAATGAAGACTTGTTCGTCGAGGTAGCAAAAAGGATTGAACACTATATATGTTATGGGGACTTGTTGATTCTAACCCGTACATGGGGTAATAATTTAGTCCATAATGTTTGTAGACTATTAACATTAAATAGCTATGGTGTATCAAGAATGAATTTAAATTCGGTTTTACCACATTTCTTTGACCTAGTTAGTTCAATTAATGTTAGCGAAAATGAATTATTAAAAAGACTAGATGATTGGTCAGGTTATGTTGATAAAATAACTGTTGACAATATTCGCACTATTGTTCCAAATCATGATTTCTATAAGTATTCAACAAGTACAACAAATACTCTAACGAAACACATTAATGCTATTCTAAAGGAGTATTTAAACAGTATTAGTTCAGAAGAAATTATTTCAGATTGGGCTAATGATGAATCGTATATTTTTAATGCTTTATACTGGCTAAAATATAATTCTAAATTAAATAGTTTGCCTCGTAACTTTTTTAATGCCATAAAACAAGTACTTAAGAGTATTTCCGAAACTTCAATTGGCATTCCAGAAAATGAAACTATTTGGTTCGAGTTTATTGAAATGGCAAAAAAGAAGGACATTGCTCCAACTATTCGGGATATTCGAGATTATTATATTCGTGAGAATAATATATCTGTTCAACTATTTCAATTTTTCAGTGATTTTCTCAAAAGCTATGGGAAGCTATCAGATAAACCAGGAGATATTACGAGAACAATTTTAGGCAGAATTGTTTCAAACGACAATTGCTTAAAAATAATTACTTCTGACAAAGACTTTTATATTCCAATTATTATCGAAGCAAAAGATGACGCTGCTGATTTCAAAGAAAATATTCTTCAAAGAATTGAATCCGATAGTACAGACTCCGAATTGATGTCATTTGCTGAAAAAATTGGCATTTCGGTGATTTCAGAAACTGAAGAAGATAAAAATGAACAATAGCCCAGCCCTTCGCATCCATACACATTGCCAAGTCCCTCAAAAGAGCCAGCGCACAGACCAAATCTTGTCAAAGAGTATGGCTGCCCCAACACACGGACAGACTGCGGAGGATAAAGCACGAAAACACAACACGGTATATACAAAATGGGCGGGATGTGCTAAAATCAAGGGCAGTAGCCCGCTTCAACATCTTATCGGTTTGATAAGTTTGAAGCCCGCAATCGCCCACATTTGCATATACCCATCCGTTAGCGGTAATTTTAATAAAAAACAAAAGCAATATTTTAACATGAAGAATGTACTTTTTTTACTTCTATTTTTTACAACTTTTTACTCTTTTGCTCAGGATTTGGAGGAGTTTACAAATCAAATTACAACTACAAAAACTCAAAAACACAAAAGAATTAGCGGAACTAAAGTATTCTGTATTGCCCCTTCAAACTATGAATATGTTAAAGAGCTAGCCCGTTATCAAAGGAAGGATAAATTATATTTTCAGGTTATTGAAACAAGTGGTTCGTCTTTTACCGAAGCAAAATCAAATTTCACCAAAGAAGCTCTTAGGGCGAAAGGGATTACTGATGATGGTATCCTAAAGAATCTCTTTCTAAATGAGTATAATTGCGTATATACTGAAGGACCTTCTAAATACCCTGGAGAAACCAAACTAATAATGGCATTTGGAGATGATGATTTTCTTGTTTTTGTTGCTGGAGTTTGTAAAAATTCAGATGATGAAGGAAAAAAGGAACTCCAAGAAATTTTCAAAACTATCTACTACGACAAGTCATTCAATTTGAATCCATTAGAGCTAGCAAATTTTGAATTTGATGAATCTATTACTGGATTTAAACATGCAATGTCCATGTCAAATATGATCATCTATACGGAAAATGGGAAATCTGATTTAAAAAATCCCAACGCAGGTGCTCTTATGAATATAGCTATGATGCCTCAAATGTCTGAAATGAAAGCTGAACAATTTGCTAACGATCTACCTTGGCGTTTTGAAAAAGGAGGTGCTAAGCTCAAGAATAGAGATATACAAAAAGAAAAGATTGGAGGTTTTACCGCTTTTATATTAGACACCAAAACTGAGATTGAATCTAAAGAAGGGATTCTCTATCAAGTATTATTGGTAGGTGATAAGAGTAGTATTCTATTTGCAGGAACTGCAGATCGAGATATTGAGAGTTTTAAAGCTAAATTTAAAAAGACTGTTCAGTCAATTAGATTTAAATAATAAACCGCTAATACGCGCTAAAATGGCATAGCGAACGTAGTGAGCTATGCCATTTTAGCGCCATCGTTGTAGCACATAATTATGAAGAAGGGAAGTGTAATATTGAATTTAGTTTATGGAACAGGATTGTCAATATTGGTTTTCTTTTCTATTTCCTTTATGACTGTATTATTCCAAATCTCTCCCCTGTATAGGTTGAGAGATGTCTATGAACTTAAAATTGGATTCCCGTTTACATATTACTATGAATTCATGGTTGATTGTCCAATACCAAATTCTGGATGGCACATAAACAATCTGTTTTGGGATTGTCTGATAACATGGATTTTAGTGACTGGCACATTTGTGACAGCGAAAAGAATAAATGATAAACGTGCTACAACAAAAAATATACAGCATTAAAACGACTGTTTATTCAAACCGTTGGCAGTAATAAGAACAATATGAAATTAAGTAACTCATTCAGCGGAGCATTAAGAACATTTGCATACTTCATTGCTAGTGGAACTCATTATCAATTAGAGGGAGTAAATTACTTGGAGCTTTTTGGAGAAGAGCCTAGCGCAATTGAGCAAGCTTTTGCCATATACGCGAATGTTATGGAACTTGACTCGGAGGGGAATGTACTAAACGCGAAATATGCTGAAAAAAGAGCTGTTGATTATATCAGGTCATATTGTGAACCAGGCTTTGAGGTTGAACCTCCATACGAGGATTGGGAAATTGAACTTCACGGAGCCCCATCGCTAATAGATAAAATTTGATGAGTTCTTAAAAATTGGGATACGAATATCAGATTGAACAAGAACCCCTAAAGAATAAATGGGAAATAGAAACCATTGGTTCGAATAAGGATTGGTAGGATGATGAACATTGGGTATTTATTTCAAGTATGAATCAAAAATATATTTCTATCTGTGCTTCATTGTTACCCCAATGTTTGAAGGAGAAAGAGAAGGTGGGCAAGGTATTTTTGAAATTAAAGCTTCAACTGAATTTCCAGCAAATTGGAATGATGATTCAAATAGAATAGCTTCAATCAATATGACGAAAAGGAAGTTTGAGATTAAGCTTGAAGAATTCATAAAGGATTTAGAAAAATATAAAAAGGAAAAAACTACTACCAACAAGAGAAAAAATGCATTTTAGTGCCATTATTATAGATAAATAGTAATAAACAATGAGTCATATAGATTCTTTTAAGCATGAATTAGTGGGGCAATTAGGATACCTTCCCGTTTACCATCCACTAGAAAAAATTGAAGGTGATTTTAAATGTGATGAAAATCAATTGCTATTAGGAGGAGGAAGTGGCGAACACCCTGCTTTAGTAATAGAAAGCCCTACAAGTACCGTAGCACATTTTTTAAATGAAGTTATTGAGGGTGAACAAAAATTAGAAAATTGGAGGAAAATTATATCACCACATTTGAATTATGATTTTAGTGAATTATTAACCTTCTATGATTGGGATATTGAGACATATAGCTCATTTCATGAAATGTCAAAATCAGTATCCCTTCCTAACCCTAGTGAGGGAAGGAATATTGAACAGTGGTTGATTTTGGGAATAGGGGAGTTTGTCTTTTACTCGATGCCTTATCTTGCAAAAGAGATTATGGAAAAGCTAGAAAATCCATATAGACACATCTATCATATGAATTATAATAATATTATGGTTGTGCCACCAAATTTTCCAGTATATCCTAATGGAGGAAACCTTTTCTTTAAACAGAAAGAAGGATGAAAATATCAGCAATAAAAAGATAACTCTTACATGGATATAGAGAAATATCTAAACAGAATTAATTACGAAGGAAAATTAATCCCCACAATTGAGGTTTTAAAAGAACTACAGAAGAATCACCTTCTAAACGTGCCATTTGAAAATCTGGATATCCATTACAATAACCCGATTGATTTAGACAGAGAGAAATTTTATCATAAAATTGTTGAAAGGAAAAGGGGGGGATTTTGCTATGAGCTAAACGGCCTGTTCTGTGACCTGTTAAGGGAAATAGGGTTTGACTCCAAAATGATATCAGCACGAGTTTACGATAATGGAAAAGAGGATTTTGGAAGAGAATTCGACCATATGGCGATAATTGTAACCATCGATCAGATATTGTATTTGGTAGATGTGGGATTTGGGGAATTTACTTTCTATCCTTTAAAAATCGAAATCAATACTATACAATCCGACCCAAGAGGAAATTTTGTTATAGAAGAATATGAATCTGATTATTATAAGGTTTCCAAAGAGGAAAATGGAGCTAAATCAATCGAGTATATTTTCACATTAAAAGAACGAGATTTATGTGAATTTGAAGGAATGTGTATTTATCACCAAACAAGTTCGAATTCACATTTTACCGAGAAAAAGATTATAAGTAAACCAACTGAAAAAGGGAGAATTACCATTTCAGGGAATACTTTAAAAATTACTGAAGGGGCAATTGTAAAAACGAATAAGGAGTTCTCTTCAGGAGAGTACAATCATGTATTACTGAATTGGTTTGGTATTGATGAAAACCAGATTAAGGCTAATTATTAGAAAAAACATGTAGTAATAAGTAAGGCCTTATACGGTCTGGATAGTCTTATTTTGTATTCCAGAATAAGAAATACGATCTGTACCTTGCTATAGGATGTTTTTTCCTATCCTGATATAGGATTAGCTATGTTTTAATATATTGTGTTCTAATCAGAAAGGTTGTTTTCAACTATTAAGGTGTAGTCCAACTATGCGCTTAAAATAGTAATGATTATTAACTTCAATATGAGGTGCTAATCGCAAATAAATGATATCAATGCCCCAGTAAAAAAATATGGAAAGAATTTGATGACTGATATGCTAATTTTGGTTTTCCTTACTTGTTGGGGAACAATTAACCCGTTTACAAATAGAATAAAAGAAGGCGTTGTTCTATTTGATAGTTTGGCACTTGAGCAAATAATCCAAAATGGGGACATTGTTTTTCAAACATCAAAATCAAGTCAAAGTAAAGCGATTCAATTGGCGACAAAGTCTAAGTATAGCCATATGGGAATCATATTTGAAATTGAAGGGAAGTATCTTGTTTTTGAAGCTGTTCAACCAGTGAAACTAACACCTCTTCGAAAATGGATTGATCGCGGTGAGAATGGACATTATGTGATTAAGCGACTTAGAAACGCAGATCAAATACTGACGGATTCGAATATATTGAAGATAAAACAACTTTGCGATAGGTTCATCGGCAAAACATATGATATTTACTTTAAATGGAGCGATGACAAGATATATTGTTCAGAACTCGTATGGAAAATATATAAGCAAGGAATAAATATTGAAATAGGAGAGCTCGAACAGCTTTCGGATTTTGATCTGAGTAGTGACATCGTGAAATCTATAATAAAAGAGCGTTATGGTGATAGCATCCCATTTAATGAAAAAGTGATTTCACCAGCAACAATGTTCGGTTCCAGAAAATTAATAACTGTATTAGAAAAATAAAATGTAGCAATAAATAAGCCTTTATATATAGGCTAGAAAATCTAGTCATGTAAGCTAGTGTTGAACGAAAACAAGGCGAAGATTGAACTTTTACGCTACTTTGTTTGAGCTATTAAATTTCAACAGGTGAAAAAGACTATCATTTTTTTATTAATAGCTTTTGGCCTTAATAATTCAACTTGCCAGGTATCGAATTCAAAGAAAAATAGTCCTCTATTAATTGAGTTAACGAATCAACAGAAAGTTGAGGACGTAAAATTCATGTTTGAGTTTATTAAGGGTAAATCTCCCTTTAGGGATATATTGGAGCGTGAGTTTGGCCTAACGGATCTAATCAAATTAGAAGAGAATTACATAAATAGAGCTATAGGGTCTAAATCAAATAAGGAGTTTATTCTTTTGCTTGGAGAGCTTATCCAAATTTTGGGACAAGGGAATTGTCATACCAGTATACTTTCACCCCAAACATTATTTGAACAATTCGAACCGTCTGGTGATACTTCTAGACTAATCGCTAAACTTGGAATTTCAAAAAGAGCGATAGAGTTAGGAGACCATTGGATAGCCCGATTAGACCAAAGCAGTAAGAACTGGCGTTCGGACTTATCGGTTAGTTATAAGAATGGTTATTACATTACTGATAAAGGGTTAACTGTAAATGGAAGAACTATTGAAAAAGGCTCTGTTATTACTTCCATTGACGGATTAAAACCATTAGACTATGTTAAGTCTATACAGCACATACTGCCATTCCGTTGGGACACTAAATTGAAAATTCCTTTTTCATCTACTGGTAGCCCTTTTTCTGTGAACGCTGACGATACCAAAGATCACTGGGATGTTGAGTTTTTGACTCCAAAAAGCAATAGAGCCAAGTTGTCACTTGAAAAGAAAAAAGGAGTTAAGAATACAATGAATTATCCATATTTAAATAAGACAATATTATGTAAAAAACTTAGGGAAGACCTGGCATATATTAAAGTATATGGCTTTCCTGACACCGTTAGCATCAAGAACGATCGTAAAATAATTTCGGACTTCTTCGAAAACACTAAAGAAGATTACGAAAACCTAATAATTGATTTTAGGGGACATGGAGGAGGTAATACGGTTTATGGAGAGTGTTTATTTGTAAAACCTTTTCTTGATAAGAATTATACCTATACTCAATATGCGGTTGTTAATAAAGAAATGTTTGACAGTTCTATCCGGAGGTATCAGACATTAGATAATTTCAAAAAGTCATTTGCTCGGGTTATAGACTTTGGAGATATACAAAAAATAGAGTTCGATGAGTTGCCGGATTCTTTTAGAAGAAATAATTCCCCGAATGATGACTATTACTATTTTAAAACAACAAGAAATATTGTCCCGGACAACAATTATAACTTCAAGGGTAAAGTATTTCTTTTGATCGATAACAATTGCTATTCAGCATCTGAAACTATAATCAGACTCCATCAACAATTAGGATTATCGACAATTATTGGGGTTAATAGTGGTGGTGGGGCAGGAGCGGTTCATGTTCCTTTAATATATGAAGTTCCCAATTGCCATTTGTTATTTAGAACAGAAATAGAAATGACATTTAACGCTAATGGTACTGCCAATGAACTATATGGTACAAAGCCAGATATAAATTTGGAACCTTCAGTATACCCAACTTCTTTCCCCAAAAGTTTTAAGACAGATGACTTGTTAAAAGATAGTTGGATAGATTGGGTAATAAAAAATAGGCTATAAAAACAGCGTAGTCAGTCAATGGTGTGTGAGACAGCTTTATCGGCCATGACTGCCTTTCTGATTTCTTATTTGACAATTATTTTTTTACTCTCATTTCATCTCCTGTTCGACTTTTACGGCCTAAAAATCGGTTTTCCTTTCATCAATTATCGTTGATAACACGTGACTCTATATCCGCTTTGATGTGTGGACAATGACGTAAATAACTGAGCATATTTGAAATATAATTACAGCGAATATACACTGGTTCGGTCCAAATTTAAATAGAATTTGCAGGGCCTATAAAATCAATCCATCTTATGGATTAGTTTATAGATACCCATATTCGGAATATCATAAGGTTACCGAACTATATAACTTTACCAAAATAGATATACAGTGGAGACTAGAAATTATATTCTAAAAGAGATAAGACCATCTGATATAAATAATATTCACAAGGGATTATCCGATCCTGAAATAACCAAATACTATGACGTTCATTTCCCGACACTAGAAGAAACGGAAGAACAGATGGAGTGGTACAGAAATTTGAAGAAAGAGGGAACGGGCATTTGGTGGGGTATTTACGATAAAAAGGATGACCAATTTTGTGGTGCGGGAGGTTTTAACAGCCTGGACAAGCAACATAGAAAAGCGGAGATAGGCTTATGGTTGTTGAAGGAATATTGGGGGAGAGGGATATTGAAGGAAATTATGCCCAAACTGTTCGAATATGGGTTTGAGGAATTAGACTTAAACAGAATCGAGGGTTTTGTGGTAAATGATAATATGAAATGCAAAAATGCCCTTGAGAAGATAAATTTTAAATATGAAGGGACAATGAGAGAATCTGAAATCAAGAATGGGCAGAAAATAGATGTCGATTTCTATTCGATATTAAGAAGCGAATGGTTACTTGTTAAAACGGAATAGAAGAGTTTGTGTACTGATTCTTAAAGTAAGATTTTATCCAGGTGCATTCTATTGTTGTTTCGGTACAGCCTTTTGGGAATGCACCTGATTTTTTATTATTCGAGGTCACCCCTAGTGATCATTTTTATGGATGAGCGGGCTACCGTACTCCTTTTATAGCATGGTAAGTTTTTCTTTTATACTTCTTCTCACTCTTTATACTTCTTTTCCGGTTTGATCAGTCCATTGTTGCAAAGTAATAGGATTATACCAACCCGGGTATCGAAAAATGGAATTACAGTTAATTCTCACGTATTCATAATGGGGTGTTTATAAGGGGTTTATGGTTGTCTTATATGGGTATAAGATTTATTGATAGAAAAAACGAAACTTTAGTGAGACATTTACTTACTATAATGATAGTATTGCTATCTCAAAAGAGAGTCTAACTATTATAAGGCATATGGGATTTGGAAGAAGCGAAAGGTTCTGAATGCTTTTGCATGAGGTTTTTCGTCGTGTTGATTTACGCTCGGCAAGATTAGTGATACTTTTTGGAATATTGCCAAAAGGGGAATGTAACGGTTTGTAAATCATGAGAATAGCGATTATGTCGCTGTCGGGGATATTTTCTCCGGAATTTGGGAATTAGAAAATCAGACGAATTTGTCGATGAAGAATAATCAGAAGGAGATCTCCCCGCTACAAAGGTTTTGGCTACTGATGAAGCCGGACCTGAAGGAGGTCAGGAATATTTACGTTTACGCCATTTTTGCGGGCTTGGTGAGTTTGACTTTGCCGCTGGGCGTTCAGGCCACCGTAAACCTTATCCAAAGCGGAGAGGTGAGCGCCTCTTGGGTAGTGCTTGTCATTATAGTGGTGGCGGGCGTAGTGGCCAATGGGGTTTTGCAGGTGGCCCAGCTGAGGCTTACGGAAAATATCCGGCAAAAGATATTCGTCAGGGCGGCTTTCGGTTTCGCTTACCGTATCCCGAGGCTCAGGTTTGAGATCCTATTCCGGCAATACGTTCCGGAACTTGCCAACCGATTCTTCGATACGCTGACCCTGCAGAAGGGCCTGTCCAAGATTCTTGTCGATTTTTCAGCCGCTTGTCTCCAAGTCTTTTTCGGTTTGGCTTTACTCTCGCTCTACCATCCTGTCTTTATTATTTACGGAATAGTACTGCTGGTTTTCTTGGTGGTGATGGCCAAGATGACCGGTAAAAAAGGGTATGAAGCCAGTATGAAAGTGTCGAAGCAAAAATACAAACTAGCGCATTGGCTTCAGGAACTTTCGCGTTCGGCGATGACCTTTAAGTTCGCCTCGCCGGACACTTATGAGCTTAGGCGCACCGACGAATATTCCGAGGCCTATATCAAGGATCGCGAGAGCTACTTTTCCATTTTGATCAACCAATATTGGTTAATGATCCTGTTCAAAGCATTGGTTACGGCCGGTTTGCTGGCTTTGGGCGGTTTGATGGTCATCAACAAATTGATGAATATTGGGCAGTTTATCGCCGCGGAGATTATCATCGTTTTGGTGATCAACTCGGTCGAAAAAATCATCTCTTCTCTGGACACCATTTATGATGTGTTGACCGCACTGTCAAAGATATCGCAATTGACTGACCTTGAGATAGAGGGGACGGAAGGCGAAGAGTTGAAGACCTTGGACAAAGGCGGAAAAGGTATGGACGTGGAACTCCGGGACGTAAGCTTTACATATCCCGGCCACAAGGACAAGACTCTGTCAGGTGTTTCAATGTCTTTAGCCGCCGGAGAGCGAGTGTTGGTCACAGGCAAACGTCCGCTGAAAAGCGCGCTTTTGCAGATGGTAGCGGACCTTTATCGCCCGCAGGAAGGTTGTGTGGCCTACCACGGCGTGCCGGAGCCAAACCTGACCAGTAAGAGTATCCGTTTGTTGGTAGGTGGCGTGTTTGAGCAACAACGGATTTTCGAGGGAACGTTTATGGAAAACGTCACGATGGGCAACCGGGATTTGGGCATGAAAGAAGTGTCGGCGTTGGTGTCGTTGCTGAAGTTGGATACTTATGTCAATGCCCTTCCGGAAGGTTATAATACCGTACTGAAACCGAACGGAGGAAAACTTCCCCGAAACGTGGTGACCAAGATCCTGATAGCCCGGGCTATCGCCAAAAAGCCTTCGCTGATGATTATGGATGGCGGTTTGGAATCTTTGCAGGCTCAGGAGAGGGAGGAAATAGTAAAATATATGACCGCTCCGGAGCGAAACTGGTCGCTGTTGGTGTTTAGCGAAAAAGAATATTGGAAAGACCACATGGACCGCAAGATCCAAGTAGACAAAAAATCAGTTATAGAGTTGCCGTTGGAAGGCAACGATTAAAAAGCCTGTCCGAGAAAAGTTATGCTGAATATTTCACCAAAGAGTATAGAATCGAGAGTCCGGACCGAGGATTTCGCCTCGTTTAGGGCCTTGGCAGGCAAGGAGAGCAAATACGGGCTTGTCCGTTTTTTCACCATCTTTTTCCTGCTGATGTTTGGGGCCATGTTTTTGCCTTGGACCCAGAATATTGACTCAAGGGGCACGCTGACGGCGCTAAGGGCCTCGCAACGTCCGCAGACGGTACATTCCATTATCGGGGGAAAGATAGAGAAATGGTATGTGCAGGAAGGCGACACCGTACAGCGCGGCGATACCATCCTGTTTATCTCCGAGACCAAAGAAGCATATTTTGACCCGATGTTGGTTAAGCGTTCCCAAGAGCAAATAGATTCTAAGGAAAACGCCGTAAAGGCTTATATGGAAAAGATAAATGCCTTGGACAATCAGATTGCTGCCATGGTGGCGGGTAATAAGCTGAAACTTAGCCAAGCCGGAAATAAGCTGGAACAAGCCCGTTACAAACTGGCTACCGACAGCGCCAAATACGAAAACACTTTGCTGAATCTGAAGATTAGCGATGACCAGCTGAAACGATATGAAGGCTTGTATGAGGAAGGTCTTAAATCTCTTACTGATCTGGAAAAGAGACGGTTGACCAGCCGGAAGGCCTTGACCGCCTTGCGCGAAGCCGAAAATAAACTTAACGTAAGCCTAAACGAACTGAAAAATGCCGAAGTGGAACTGGACGCTATTGACGCGAAGTTTAGGGACGAGCTAGCCAAGGCGGAATCGAATAAATTCACGGCTATGTCAAGCCTCTTTGAGGCCGAAGGCGCGCTTACGAAGTTGCGGACGCAATACACCAATTATTTGGTACGATCGGGCTTGTATTACGTAACTGCGCCACAGCCCGGAATCGTGAATAAGGCGATCAGGACTGGAGTGGGGGAAACTATTAAGGCCGGGTCAAGTATTGTCAGCATTACGCCTACCCATTACGATTTGGCCGTGGAGATGTACGTAAAACCGATGGACATGCCTTTGGTAAGACTTGGGGAAAAAGTTCGGATTCGGTTCGACGGTTGGCCTGCCATCGTATTTTCGGGTTGGCCTGGCGCCAGTTACGGAACCTTCGGTGGCCGTATCGTGACCATCGATAACCTGATCAGCGAAAATGGGCTTTATAGGGTGTTGGTAAGTCCGGATCCGGATGATACGCCTTGGCCAAAGGCATTGAGAATTGGTGCCGGTACTGACAATCTGTTGTTACTGAATACTGTTTCGGTTTGGTATGAGCTGTGGCGCCATGCGAATGGTTTTCCTGCGGATTATTATAAATCGGAACCGAAGAAAGAAGAGAAAAAGAAGGGGAAAGAGTAAGGCGTAACGAGTACTAGATACTGTCTGTCACTGCTTTTACCTTTAGGTTTCTCGCAGTCTATTTACTCTGTACTCTTTACCGTTTACTCTTTTACTGTATAGTAAATATATGAGAGCGATATTTCGATTGTTTTTGCTTCTTGTTGGGGGCTTTTTGACCTTCGGGTCCGCTTTGGCGCAGGATGATTCTGGGGCTGAGTCCAAGAATGACGACGAGTTTACTTTTGTCGATTTTATGAAAAAAGTAAAGGCGGACCATCCTTTGGCTTTGGTGAGCCAAGGCCAAGTAGAGTTGGGAAAGGCGGCCTTGATGAAAGCCAGGGGCGGTTTTGACCCTAAGGCTTCGTTTGGCATTTCCCAAAAATATTTTGGAGGACAGAGTTACTATAACGTGTTGGACGGAGGGCTGAAAGTTCCCGTATGGTTTGGCGCGCAGATAAATGCCGGGATAGAGCAAGGCGAGGGCGATTACGTGAATCCGGAATCGTATACTCCGGACGCCGGTTTGTATTATGCGGAGATGTCTATTCCAGTGGGCAGGGGATTGTTTACGGACGAGCGTCGAACGGCTTTGCGCAAGGCCCGGTTTTATACATCGTACACGGAAGAGGAAAGGCTGGCGTTAGTCAATAATCTGCTGTACAACGCCGGGAAGGCATATTGGCAGTGGTTTTACGCTTATCATGCCTTGATGGTCCGGGAGGAATCCAAGTCTTTGGCGGAGAATAGGCTGGAGGCTATCCGCAGGAAGGTGAATGCGGGAGATAAACCGGCGATAGATACGCTAAAGGCATTGATACAAGTACAGAGCAGGCAAATGGACCTGGAGCAAGCGACCGCTGATTTATATGAGGCTTCGCAATATCTGTCTACATTTTTGTGGGCTAAGGGCGTGGTTCCTTTGGAGCTTGGGGAGAACATAAAGCCAAGCGGTTCCGATGAAATCCACGGGCAAATAGCGGAGGATGAGACTACCACTGATATTGAAACCTTATTGGCCGAACATCCGGAGCTTAGGCAAAAGCAATTGGAACTGGATATGTTGAAGACGGACAGGAGGTTGAAAAAGGAAATGCTGAAACCTCAACTGGACTTGAAATACAGATTGCTTTCGGAAGCCGTGGAAGACCCGGAAAACAAATACGATTTTGGATTCGATAATTATAAATGGGGTCTCAAATTCGGAATACCGATATTCCTCCGTAAAGAGCGGGCCGATCTGCGTAAAAACCGGGTAAAAATAGAACAGGCGAAACTGAAGATAGAAGACAAGCGGGTCAGTTTGTTGGCCAAAGCCCGTACGGCTTGGAAAAGATCGGAGATCAGCGCTAGGCAAGTTGGTCTTTTCTCCGATGCTTTGGATAATTACCGATTATTGATGAACGCCGAGTTGAGGCTTTATGATTCGGGGGAAAGCTCCCTGTTTTTAGTAAATACCCGGGAGCTACACTACTTCGACGCAAGGATAAAACTTCTGAAAACCGTAGCCGAGAACCGAAAGTCAGTGTTGGCTAGAGAGTATAGCTTGGCTAGGCTTGAAGGAGTTTATTGATATGGTATCAGGCTTTTGGTTTTAAATATTTCCTTAAGAGGTTTTGTAAGAACCTTTTCGGAAAAGGGCAATAGGATATCTATTGTCCTTTTTCTTTAATGATTAAGTGGTTGATAATTAATTATTGACAATAAACGTAAATCCGTTTGGATTGATTTTTTTGAAAATCATTTAAACAATTTTGCCGTTTAACGTATTTATACGTTACTTAGCGTAAGTATAAATTGATAATTGGAAAAGATTTATCTCTCAATGTTTAATCAAAGGGTATTTATACCTGAATATATTGCGTGTTTTTCGACACGTTTTTTTTAAAATACCATAACGTATAAATCCGTTATATGACTGTGTTTCGAGTTATTAAGCGGAATAATCGAATGATATGGAACAGCTGACAAAGAAAGAGGAAGAGTTGATGCAAGTGTTTTGGAAATTGGGCCGTGGGACGGTCCGGGACGCTATCGATAATTTGCAGGACGACCGGAAACCGCCCCATAGCACCGTGTCGTCAGTGGCTAGAATATTGGCTAAGAAGGGTTTTCTGGGTTTTAAGGCTTACGGAAAGACTTACGAGTATTATCCGTTGGTATCGAAAGAGGAATACGGCAAGTTTTCTTTTCGCAAGATGTTGACTGGGTATTTCGACAATTCCTATAAACACTTGGCTTCTTTTATTGGCGGTGAGGATTTAAGTTCCGAAGAGATAAAAGCGCTTAAGTCAATGATTGATAACCTTCCTGACGACAAGTGATATGACGGATATTTTTATTTATATTTTGAAAGTGGCTTTGGCTTTTACGGCTTTTGTCTCGGTGTTGTATTTTCCTTTCAAAAACACGTCTGGTTATACGCTTAAAAAGCGTGTGTATTTGGGTTGTGTGTTGCTGGCTTTCGTGTTGCCGTTGAGTCAGTACCAGTGGGAATTCCCTGTGGAAGTCTCTCCGCAAGTGATTATTTCCGAGGAAGTGTCTTTTTTTGATGATGCGGGCTCCGAGGAAGTTGGCGTGTATATGGGCGATGCCCCGGCTAAGCCTTTATGGATGAGTTTTGTCGGTTATCTTCCTCTGTTTTATGTTTCTGGATTCTTGGTTTTTATGATAAGACTGGGAGGGCAGTTATCCTCGCTTTATCAAAAAACGAAGGATGCCCGGATTATAAAAATAAATGGCGTTCGGTGTTATAAAGTGGAAGGAAGGGAAATCGCCTTTTCGGCGTTTGGAAAGATATTTATCGGTAACCAATTCGACAGGCTTTCTCCCAATGAACAGGCGCAAATACTGAAACATGAGGAAGCGCATATACGGCTGGGGCATAGTTGGGAAAAAATATTCCTGTCGGTAAGCGGTGTTTTACTCTGGTTTCATCCGGGTGTGTGGTTTGGTTGCCGTCGTGTGGCGGAGTGGCAAGAGTATGAGGTGGACAAGTGTTTGGCCAACACGGAAGGCACAAAGCGTTATTTGGAATTGTTGTTTAATCTGTCGTTTCTGAAATCTACGGATACGGTGGATATGGCAAATATGTTTAACTCATTTACTAAGAAAAGAATGGAGAAATTGGCAAAACCTGACAGGCGTTTGAGCAAACGTCATTTAATCCCGCTAATCCCTGTTGTGGCATTGGCGTTTATGGGATTTTCTTTTACGGCCAAGGAAGTTCCTGCCGTGTCGGAATCATTGGAAAAACCTCTGCCTTCGTCGGGTTCGCTTCCCGAATGGCTTAATCAAACGATGATCGTTTTCAAAGATTCGGGGGATTTACACTTTGTGGCCCCTATACAAAGAGGTGCGGCCCCATTAAAGATTACCTCAAAATTCGGTAAGCGGTTTTTTCCTTTTGACAAAAAAGGGAATAGGAGTAAGTCAAATACCAAGGCAAGAATGCATAGCGGGGTAGATATAAAGGCGAAAATAGGAACCCCTATAAGAGCGGCGGAAGACGGTGTGGTTGAAAAGGTTAACCTCGACGCTAGCAAGCCAAGGGGTTTGTATGTATACATCCGGCATAACTCTGATTATGTGACGCTTTACAGCCACTTGTCGAAAGTGAACGTAAAAGTGGGGGAATTGGTGAAAGACCGTGGAATAGTAGGCTTGTCCGGAAATACAGGCATGTCGACAGGGCCTCATCTTCATTTCGAAATATTAAAGGACGGAAAGCCCGTTGATCCTATGGATTATTTGCTGTTTCCACCGCCTCCGCCTCCGCCTCGTAACCCTAAAGGGAGATCCTCTTCGAAAGATGATGGTTGTTGATAACCGTATCGAATAATTTCATTACGGCTGGATTAAGGGCATTCAGTAAATACTATTTATAGCTTGTTGTTCATTGTATCTATTATCGCCGACTTTTTTGGGTCGCTTTCCGCATAGAGGGGGCGGGATGTCCTTGCTCGAAATCTTTCATTGAGAATGATCCGCCTTCGCTTAAAGTAGAATTTAATGCGCTTAGCGCCATTAAGTAATGCTCGTCCGAAACGGATTTTACTTTCTGTATGGTGTTGTCGATGGCACGGAAGAGGTGGAAAGCCTCGTCCGGAAAGTTTTTGAAGTGGGCTTGTCCTAAGTCCCGCATCAAGAACTCTTTGCTTGGCAGGCGGTAGAGGGCTTGGGCGAAGCCGTATTGAATGGCCAAAGGTCCGTTACCTTGCAAGCCTGCGAGTCCGTATAGTCTCATTAGTTTTGCGATTATTCTGGAGGGGCGGGTAGGTTTTGAGAGAAAATCCTGTAGAAATATTTCCACTTGTTCGCTTAGCAGGTATTCCATCCTAGCACCGAAAGCCTTTAGGTGTTCGGGGTTTGGAACGGGACTTTCGAGTATTTGGCTGGCTTCTGCCGAAGTGTAGCCGGTGGCCTTAGTGTCTTTGTGCTTAAGGTTTCCTTTTCCCTTATGGAGAATACAACCCAACATTCGGTTGGCCCCGAATAAGCCGAGGCTTTGGTCTATTGCCTGTACCTGACGGCTTTCGGGATCATAAAGGATATTTCCGTGGTGAAGAGCTACGCTAAAGCGGTCGGGATTGCCTAACAGGATGTCGTAGAAATAGAGTTCGCCCAAGCCTTCGGAGAAATCACGGTCACGCATTAGAGGGCGTAGGTATTCCGAGGCCCTTTCTTCGGGGTGATGGTAGTGCGTATCGTACTCCCTTCCTTCGGTACCGGCCAATCGTCGGCGACGTTCTTCGTTGGCGAAGAGAGAGAGCGTTTTTCCCGGGCATTGGTCCCACAGTATTGCGCAGTGCGGTGAACGCTGGAACCTGCCGGCCCTTAGGTTGGCCCTTAGTTCGGTTAGCAAACCTTCCAGTTCTTGGGAAGCGCCACTTTCGTCATCGTCCAAGAATCCGGCTATGTGTCGGGAGGTTTCTTCGGTTTTGGTTATCAACGTGTCCACTTCCGGAGAGTCGGAGTAAAGCAGTTGGCCCTTGGGCGCTGTCACTTTGTTTCCCAACAGGCGGATCAGGCTTGCGGCTAAGAGTTCTCTTTCGGCTTCTTGGTCCATACGTTCGTCTCGCAGGATTTTGAGCGCACCTTTTCCGGGTGTCCCGCGAAAGAGGTATACATCGCCAAAAGCACCTTGGCTTGGCTTGAAGAGTGTCATGAAGTTGGCGTTTTCGCAGAGTACTTCCGGAGGCTCGAGCAGGGTTTTCAATAGGGCTTCCCGTCGTTCGGTGTCTTCTTTCTTTGTAGGCATTTTACCGGTCGAAACCCAGTCGAAGGGTTTGGTTGGTTTCGGCAAAACGGGGTCCTCCCGTTGGGTGATTGCCCAAGGGGTCAGGCTTGTTTCCGGGGGCTCTTGTGGTTCTGATCGGTGCTCCTCGGCGGTTGTGGCATTATCGACGGAAGGCCCATCTACGCTTTCGGTGCCTATGAGGCCAGTATCCAAGAATACAAACTCGTCTTCCGCCTTATTGCCTAGCTTTCTGGGCGGACGCAAAGGTACGCTAGACAATGGATTTTCCCTGATTAGCGCAGGGTCGGGTACAGTTGGAAGTTCCATTTCCTTGCGTAGCGTATTGAGCAGTTTAGGTAACGTGCGATTTAGTCCGGCCCGGTTATATTTTCCCGGAGCGATGGAATCGAACGCAAGTCCGATCCTAGAAGCGAGCACCAAGTAATCCGGAGCGGGACTGAAGTATCCGTTTTCGTCCGGGCTTACTGTGTGGGATCCTCCCGGTCGTGCGGGAACGGGAAGGTAGTCGGAAGCGTTAGCTCTGGCGCCTTCCCTTTCTGTTTCTTCCCCTCTGTCTAAGCTTAGGTGAAGTTTTCGTTTTGAGTAGGCTATTTCTTTATCCATTTGTTCGAATAAGAAATTTCCCTGGTCAATAGTTGACAGGCGGTAAAGCATCCCCCTGATTCGCCTTTCTTCCTCATGGTTTCCAGTAGTTTTCAGAGCGCCTTTCGCATAGAGGTTTTTAAGTGGGGCGTCATAAAATTCGTCCCTTTTGAGTTCACTGCTCGATGTTGTTTTTCCATCGTCCGTTTTTTTTGCTATTAGCATTTCCGGCGGAAATTCTTCGGCTAAGTCAGTCCATTCCGTTTCCAGGTCGTCCAGTATCTGGAAAAGCAAAAGCTCCTCGTTTTCCTTGTCAATTTTTACCCGAATGGGATAAAGAGAGAAATACCGGTTTACCAACCTTTCCAGTTCTGTTAGGGCCTGCATTCGGTATAGCAGATTCTTCTCGGATAATGGTCGTCGGGTATCTTCGGCTTGGGGCTTTATTCTTATATAATCGCTTTTGAATCGTTCCAGGTCTTCCAGCGTTACGGTTATTTTGTCCCAAATTCTGCGGACATTGGCCGAGCAGGCTAGAGGTTTTGCTCTTTCGAATTCCGAGGCGGAGATTAGGCATTGGATCGGGGGGGCCGCAGGTGGGTTTGTCGCCAGTCCGTTGGTGCCGGCGCTTTGGGTTTTCGCTATGTTTCTGGAGCGTTGCTGGAACATGATTAGGCTTAGGGCCTTGGGTATTGAACCGGTTGGCCTTACACTCCGAAACTGTTGTGGGTTCGAGGATGTTTTTCCCTAAGTCTTGAGGGTTAACAGGTTGTGGCGGTTACCGATTGTGAGACCTAGGCTTTTGCGAGTATTTTATCACAATTGGCTGTAACAGATGTCTTTTAAGAGCCGGCCGATGTTTGCGGTGTTTTTTTACGCTAGGCTTTATGGAGACGCTGTACATTTCGGTTATTTTCCCATACATACTGTAAAAATGTAAGATTTGGTATTGCCGACTTTTGATAACTGACACGGTATTCCGGAGCTTGGGCGTCCGGTGGATTTTTATGATTAAAATAGCGCGATTATGTTTTCAAGAAAGAGACTTATCCGGCGGGCCGTAGGCTTGTTGGCCTGGACGGGGATCTTAACCTTTCAGGATATCGAGGTTCGGGCACAGGGCAAGAAACCCAATTTTCTTTTTATTATTGCCGATGACGTGACTTATGAGGGGGTACAGGCTTTGGGCGATCTAAATATCCGAACGCCAAATTTGGATCGGTTGGTTAGGGAAGGGACAACATTTACGCATGCGTATAATATGGGCGCTTGGCGAGGGGGAGTGTGTACGGCCAGCCGGACGATGCTGAACACGGGAATGTATTTATGGAAATCGCAACGGCATGCCGAGGTGATTCCGGCGGAAGAATGGCGGACTTATCCGTTTTGGTCCAAGACTATGTCAAAGGCCGGGTACGAGACTTATTTTACGGGCAAATGGCATGTTAAGCGTATAAATCCCAAAAATCTTTTCGATCATGTGAGCGATGTGCGTGGCGGAATGCCCAACCAGACCAAAGAGGGGTACTTTAGGCCCAAGCATGAGAATGATACGTCGTGGTTGCCTTGGGACAAAAGCAAGCGCGGATTTTGGAAAGGCGGACAGCATTGGACGGAAAAGTTGGCGGATACGGGCCGGCGATATATCCGGCAGGCGGCCAAAAGCGAAAAACCGTTTTTTATGTATTTGGCCTTTAATGCGGCGCATGACCCGAGGCAAGCGCCCAAATCTTATGTGGACAGTTATCCGGTAGGTGGCGTGAAGACGCCGGAGAACTTTATGGCGGAATACCCTGATTTTGAGACGCTTTTCCCTGACGGGAAAATGCGCGACGAGAACTTGGCCCCCTTTCCGAGGACCGAATATTCGATCAAAGTAAACCGGCGGGAGTACTACGCATTGATCACGTATATGGATGAGCAGTTGGGCAGAATCTTGGACGCTCTCGAAGAGTCGGGACAGGTGGATAATACGTATATCGTTTTTACGGCCGACCATGGTTTGGCTGTTGGGCGCCATGGTTTGTTGGGGAAACAAAATATGTACGATCACAGCCTGCGGGTGCCGTTTATGATATTGGGTCCGAAAATTCCGAAAGGAAAGAAAATCGATACGCCAATGTACTTGCAGGACGCTATGCCTACGGCTCTGGAGGTGGCGGGAATCCCCAAGCCGGATTATGTGCGGTTTAAGAGCGTATTGCCGGTAATCAGGGGTGAGCGCAAGTCGAATTTGGATGCGGTGTACGGCGCGTTTATGGCGAATCAGCGTTGTGTGATCGACGACGGGTATAAGCTGATTCTTTATCCCGGAAAGGGAACCGTCAAGCTTTTTGATCTTGGGAAAGACAAAAGCGAGATGGTGAATCTGGCGGGAAAACCCAAATACAGAAAAAGGATCAGGCGACTTTACGGTACTCTGAAAGAGTTGCAAAAAGAGAATAGCGATACGTTGAAATTGGATAAGTATTACCCGCAGTTAGTATCGGGTATTTGATTTGGTTGTTGGATTAGTTGGCGTCAGGGCGAAAGCCTTGCGCCAACTTCGTTATTCTACAGGGTGTGATCCATATGTGATAGTTTTTGTATTGAAATTAGAATTGCATTGTAAATCAGAGATTTATATTTATAAATAGAATAGTCTATACTTTTTTACTCTTTATAAAAATGAAAAAGACATTTTTGGCGGCTTTGCTTCTGTGTTTTGGATTCGGGGCCAACGCGAAGAAAAAGAAATTGGAACGGCCGAATATCGTTTTGATCTTGGTGGACGATTTGGGCAAGGAATGGGTGAGCTGTTATGGAGCCCAAGGTATTAATACGCCAAATGTGGACGCTTTGGCGGAGCAGGGCAAGCGGTTTTCCAACGCTTATTCCATGCCGCAATGTACGCCTTCAAGAGTGACCTTGCTGACGGGGCAATACCCCTTCCGGCATGGTTGGATAAACCACTGGGACGTGCCGCGTTGGGGCGGAGGCGCTCATTACGACGAAAGGAAGAATCCGTCTTTGGCCAAGGCGCTGAAAAGGGCCGGTTACGCCACGGCGGTAGCCGGCAAGTGGCAGATTGACGATTTTAGGGTGGAACCCGAGGCTATGGTCAAGTCTGGTTTCGACGAATTCTTTATGTGGACGGGCTACGAGGCGGGAAATCCGCCAAGCTCCAAAAGGTATCAGGACCCGTATGTTTTCGGGCAAGGTGTTTCCGGTACGCAGAAAGGAAAATTCGGTCCTGACCTGTATAGTGGTTTTATTATCGATTTTATCAAGAAAAATAAAGAGAAACCGTTTTTCGCATATTTTCCGATGGCTTTGACCCATTCGCCTTTCGTTGATACACCCGATGAGAAAGCCGACAGCAAGCTCGGTAAACACAAATCGATGGTACGTTACGCTGATAAACTCACGGGGAATGTATTGAAAGCGCTGGAAGATGCGGGAGTCCGTGAGAATACGGTGGTAATTTGGACAGCGGATAACGGCACCAGCGGTTCAATAGTCGGTCAATTAAACGGCCGGGCTGTACGTGGGGGTAAGGCCAAAACTATTGAGGCGGGGATCTGCATGCCGTTTATAGTGAGCTGGCCAGCTAGGATGTCGCCGGGCGTTACGGAAACTTTGGTGGATTTTAGCGACATCTATCCCACTTTGTTGGAATTGGCCGGTGCCCGTCGGCAGAAAGGCTACGTAATAGACGGGCGGTCGTTTGCGAAAGTGCTGAAAGGTGAGGCGAAGGACGGTCCGCGATCTTGGATATTGGGAATGGGTGGAAAGAATCAGGCCAAGCTGACGGACAAAGGTGTGGAAAACCGTTTCCGTTATCGCGATAGGGTGTTGCGGAATAAGCGCTATAAGCTGTGTATTGGCACGGATAGAAAAGCGAAGGCTTTCTACGATTTGCGTGAGGACCCTTGGGAAGAACGGAACTTGATTGATAATCTGGGTGTGGAAACCGGTAGACGGAAGAGTTTTGAGGCTCTGATGGCCGTAGTCAAGACTTTTCCCGAGCAAGATAGCGACCCTTCGTATTTACCGAACCCTAAACGGCCTTGGGATGTGGAAGTGAAGGCTAAGAGTCAGATTTGGAAGGAATAAAAGGAATAATGAGAAAGTTGAGTATTGGAAAGCGGAGACGGGTATTGCCTGTCTTCGCTTTTGTCGTTTGGGTGGCCTTTTACTCCCTCATAGCGTCAATGTCGTTTGCCGAAAGACCGGTAGCCTGAATGATTTGTTCGGTGGATATGTTTAATGAGATAAGGTTTTTGGCAATAGCGATTTTTTCATTTCTTCTGCCTTCTTCTCGCCCTTCCATACGTCCCTCCATACGCCCTTCCATACGTCCTTCCTCTTTCGCCGCTTTTTCGGCGAAGTCGATAACATTGTTAAGGTCCCAGTATACTTTCAGTTCTTCTTGGTAAACGTTGTATTCTTTAGGGTCCAGTTTACCTATTTCGGCTACCTCGAATATTTTTTGGAAAATTCGTTCTTGTAGTTCTTTGGGGCGGTCTTCCAGCGCTGCCATGTTTTTGAGAACGTACAGCCACTTGTCCATATGCGTTTCCAGTTCATGGATGCCTTTTCTGAATTTAGGCATTTCAACATAAATCATCCGTAATTTTGGGTTGGCGATTTCGTTGAACTGGTTTTTGATCTGGTGGTCTTGGATATAGACGTCCTTGTGTTTTTCGCTTTCTTCGATTATAAAATCAAGTAATGAGATCGTATAGACACGCTGTAGTTCAAAGTTCCATCGCTTACCCCGCTCAGATTGGTCCTGGATGGGGAAGGTAGAGTAAAAGAGGCTCCTGTCACGGAAGTGCTCTTGTTTGGCGCGTTGGATCTCGACTATAAAGCGATCACCGCTCTCTGTCTGGCAGTGCAGATCGAATATGGCACGGCGTTTTTCCTCGAACCGGGGCAGATGCTCGGTCTTTTGGTACTGGAGATCCTCTATGGGGCTGTCTAGGTCCGGAATCAAGTGGTTGAGAAAGTCGATCAGGAGGTCTTTGTTGACTTCCTCGCCGAAGATTTTCTTGAATCCGAAATCGGTGTAGGGGTTGAGGTATCTTTCGCGCATGGGGGTGTCGTTTGGTAAAGCAAATTTACGGTTGGATCGGTTTATTTGCAAGGGAGAATGAAGGACGGTTTAGAGGAGGGAAACTGTGTTGTATTTGATTTTTGCGAATACAGGATGAATTGACCTTGTGAGTATTGATAATGGACTATGTGACTTAACATTTGTAAGTTGCCCGAACTGTACTTGCCGAATATTACCATAAATATGCGGATGTTTGCCCCCTTTCCATAAATATGTTAACGACATTTGCGAGTCACTACGCTCTAACACAACGAAAGGCGTCAAATAATCAAACCAAAACCCAAGCGTTCTTAGCAAAGGACGCAATGCAGATTAACCCAACAAACCCAAACCAAAACATGAAGTCATCATTCAAATTTTCGGATATAATTCGAAAAAATCCTATGTTCCTGTTTCTCTTTATTTTAACCGTCGCCGTTTCGGCAGGGTTTCAGGGATGGAGAACGCTTTTCAATAACTTCGCCGTAGACGAGATCGGGCTAAACGGTTTTCTGGTCGGCGCCACCCAATCTTTTCGGGAAGTGCCCGGTTTTTTGGCCTTTACCGTGATCTTTGTTCTGTTTCTAATGAGGGAAGAACGGCTGATCGTTTACGCTACGGGGTTGATGGGCTTGGGCGTATTGCTTACAGGCTTTTTCCCAAGTTTTACGGGCTTGATGGCCACGACTTTTATTATGTCGGTAGGTTTTCATTATTTCGAAACAGCCAACCAATCATTGTCGCTACAGCATTTCAGTAAGAAGGAGTCGCCACATGTATTAGCCAATTTAAAGAGCGTCACAGCTATTACGAATATTTTGGTCGGCGGATTGATATTTCTTTTGGCCAAGGTTAGTGATTTTATGACCAGTTATGTCGTGTTGGGCGCTATCGTGATTCTGGGAGCGATATGGGCGTATATCAAGACTCCAAAGCAGGAAAACGCAGTAGTCCAACAGAAAAAAATTATACTGAAGAAAAAGTATTGGCTTTTTTATATGCTGAATTTCTTGAGCGGTGCGCGTCGCCAAATATTTGTGGTGTTCTCGGTATTGCTGTTAGTTGAGAAATATGAGTTCTCGGTAGTGTATATTACGGCTCTCTTTGTGCTAAATAATCTGGTTTCAATTTTTACAAATCCGCTTATAGCCAAAATGATAAACAGGTTTGGAGAGCGTATTACACTTTCGTTTGAATACGTTTCATTGGCTTTGATATTTCTGGCTTATGCCTATGTAGAAAGCCCTTGGGTAGCGGCGGGCTTGTATGTGCTTGACCATGTATTCTTTAATTTCTCAATAGGCATTAAAACCTATTTTCAAAAACATGCCGAGGAGTGGGATATTGCGCCGTCTATGGCCGTCGGGTTTACGATCAACCATATTGCGGCGGTGGTATTGCCGGTGTTGGGCGGTTACCTTTGGTTGTTGGATTGGCGGATACCGTTTGTGGGCGCGGCCGTGTTGTCGGTGGTGTCGTTGGTTTTTGCCCAGTTTATGAAACCTGATCCCGTATTGGTTACAAATCCGGAGAAAGCAGAAGCTGTTTAACCCCTAGGCATGTATCAGAAAGACATAGTAAGGCTTTTCGGTAATTATGGTTGCAAAATGCATCCGGATTATCTTTTTTAGGAAAAACATTTTGGAACCAAACCTAAGGTTTTTCTTTGCGTAATCGAATCGATAAATATGAAAAAAATAATATTACTCATATTTGCTCTATGTTTGTCCGTAAGTGTGTGGGCACAGAAGAAAAACAATTTCGTTATTGCGATACATGGTGGAGCGGGCAATATAAAGCCGAAGTTTTTTACACCTGAAAAGAAAAAGCAATACGAAGACAAAATGCGTGAGGCATTAGATGTCGGGTATAAAATATTGGAAAACGGAGGGACAAGCCTTGAGGCTGTCCGCTCGACAATCAATGTTTTGGAAGACTCACCGCTATTTAATGCCGGTAAAGGCGCGGTGCTAACCTCGGAAGGAGTGCCTTCGCTTGATGCTTCCATAATGGACGGAAAAACGCTGAACGCAGGCGCTGTGGCGGGAGTGTCGAGCGTTAAGAACCCGATAGACGCCGCCTGGCAAGTAATGGAAAATTCTGAGCATGTGATGCTCAGCGGAAAGGGAGCGGATGAATTTTCGAAAATAAGAGGCTTGGAAACCGTTCCAGCGTTTTACTTTTATACACCCCGTATGCAGAAGCGTTGGAGTAGCATCCATGCAAAAAAAGTAAAGCAAAGTAATAAGCTTAAAAAGGATTCGTACGACAAACACGGAACTGTGGGGGCCGTGGCTTTGGATAAACACGGAAACTTGGCTGCGGGAACATCTACCGGCGGTATGATGTACAAAAAGTTTGGGAGAATAGGAGATTCCCCGGTAATTGGGGCAGGAACTTATGCCAATAACAAAACATGTGCGGTATCCTGTACTGGTCATGGCGAGTATTTCATTCGTTCGGCTGTAGCTTATGATATTTCGGCCCGTATGGAATATTTAAACGAAGGTTTGCAAACAGCGTCTGATCAAGTGATTAATAACCGAATGGGAAAACTAGGCGGTACAGGAGGAGTGGTAAGCTTGGATAAAGACGGGAGAGTGGCTTTCAGCTTTAATACCAGCGGAATGTTCAGGGGCTATAAATCATCCAATGGAACGTTTCAGACTCTATTGTTTAAGTGATTTCATCGTTAAGATCTGTTGTTTGCCTCTTGGTAAGATATTCGGAATTGGGCCGGGGTTTGACGGTAATGTTTTTTGAATGCTTTCACAAAATATGAGTCGTCTGCGTAGCCCAATTCCCCTGCTATTTCTTTTACGCTGTGGGGGGTAAATTGAAGCATTCTGGCCGCTTCGTTAAGAACGTATTTTTCAATAAACTGGGCGGGTGAAAACCCCGTCATTTCTTTAACGGCATTATAGAGTTTTCGTGTTGATACGCCTAGCTCTGATGTATAAAACGGCAGGTATTTTTGTTCAACGCAATACGTTCCGACCAAATCAATAAACCGTTCGAGTAAATCGTAATTCTGTCTACTAAAGTCGTTTTTTTGATTTGATTCTTTTTGTCTAAAGTTCTCAATTTTGGTTAGTAAAATCTGAAGGTAACTCTGCATGACTTTGGGTTTCCCGAAAAAGTCTTTTCCTGTGAAATATCTATAAAGCAATCCGCACTCTTCCGAAAAAAGAGAGGCTTCAGATTCTGGGATACGCAGGTATGTGTGTACGGGCAAACGGCATAATAGCCCAGTTTTATATTGGACACTTTCCAGAAAAATATCTGAAAAATCGATTAAATATCCATCTATATCACCTTCGCATCTTAGATGATGTACTTGGTGGGGAAGGATCAGATATAAGCATCTGTCTTTGATTGGGTATATTTCCTGTTCCAGCAAATGGCTACCGGCCCCTTTACGAATCCAAATTATCTGGAAGTAGTCATGACGGTGGGGCTTTAAGGCATGACTTGAAAGAAAGTCTTCCTTAGGCCCCTTAAGGCGTTTAATTTTAAAATCGCCATATAGCTGTATCAGGTTTTTGTGGATTCGATCTTTGGGCATAAGGCAAAGATAGGTTTTCCATAAATCGAAATGGCTCTGTAGCTAATGAATTCCGTCCTCGGAAAATTACATGATAAAATTTCGGTTGTCAGATTCTTTAGTTTTGCCGTTATTCGGTGGTGGTAATCAGGATATTACGTGCTCAATATGATTCGAAAGAATCTAATAGCAGTTGTTATCGGTTTGTTTTTCATTTATCCTTTAAATTTCGTTATGAAGGAATATACTTTGGCGTTTGATGTATATGGTACTTTGATAGATACTTCGGGTATACGTGAAGCAGTAAGTGAATTAATAGGGAGTAGAGCTAATGAGTTTACTGAGCAGTGGCGAACCAAACAATTAGAATATTCTTTTCGTCGTGGTTTGATGGATGATTATGTTCCTTTTTCTGTATGTACAAGTCAAGCTCTGGATTACTGCTGTAACAAGTTTGGAATAGATATTTCGGAAACGGATAAGCAGGGGCTAATGGTCCGATATAAAACGTTACCGGCTTTCCCGGAGGTGGCAGAGGGACTGTCTACATTAAAAGGATTGGGATATCGTCTTTTCGCTTTTTCCAATGGTATGCCCAAAGATGTTCGATCATTATTGGAACATAATGGTTTGGGATATTTTTTCGATGGTGTTGTAAGTGCTGATTCTGTAAAGACCTTTAAGCCTAACCCTAGGATATATAAACACTTTAATAATGTAACAGACTCGAAGTCGAGAGACACATGGCTGGTTTCGAGTAATCCATTTGATGTTTTGGGGTCTGTCAAATACGGAATGAATAGTATCTGGATTCAGCGTAACGAAAGAAATAAAATGGATCCGTGGGAGATTAGTTATACACTTACAACCGATGGGTTGACGAAGATAGGTAGGATGTTGTCCGAGTACCGAAAACTAAATTGAGTGAAAGTTAAGGGCCGTGAGGCTATAATCTTTGTATAAGATTCAATTAATTCTTAAACGCTAACCTTAGTTTGTGAGGTTGGTATTTTTTATTTATGAAATGACATTAGATTATTTTAATATTTTGTTAGAAGGAGATGTGGGTTGCTTATTTAAACACGAATATGTTTATATATTTGATAGAGGTGTGGGTTTGTGATTAGAACAGTATTTGGGATAGGATATGGCTTTTTATTTCGTACCAGTCACAAAATGGCAAAACCCTATAAACCGTGACGAAAAGTGGGGGAATTTTCTTTTTCTTGCGTCATAATACCTGTTCTGAAATTTTAGTTTACTGGTTTTTCAAAACGACTTATAAGAATCAGGTTCATTTAAGCGTATGTAATCTTCTTCGTTTTTTGGAATGAATAATATGACCTGAGTTCGTATAGTTATATTTATTAGGATCCCGACAGGAATGACAAATATACTTGAAGAAGTCTCGAAAACGAGCGTGAAGTTGATTCTTAAAGAGCCTTTCTACGGGCATTTTTTTTCTGGATTAGTTAAAGAAGTAACAGAAGCGACACCCACTGCGGCCGTAGGAGCCAACAGACAAAATAAGACTATAAAACTCATGGTAAATGAAGGCTTTTGGAAAAGTCTGACAAATCCGGAACACCGTTACGGACTGATTAAGCATGAGGTGTTGCACATAGTTTTAAAACACTTGACCATGATGCCGGAGTATTCGAATCCTAGGCTATTTAATATTGCCGCAGACATGGTTGTGAATCAATACATAGAAAAGAGACAGTTACCGGAAGGTGGAATCACGCTAGAAAGTTTCTGGTTTTTGGAAAAACGCTTTGGCTTAACACTGGAGCCCGAAATGAGTGTTAAGTATTATTATAGAATACTTAAAAAGTTCTTGGAGTCTAACCCCTCTCCCGTACAATTATCCGAAGAAGATAAGAACGAAATGGAAGAGAAAGGCCTTCCCATTCCAATAGTGCCGGAAGACCTGACGAATGAAGAGGGAAAGATGGTTGGGAGTCATCGTTTTTGGAAAGAAATAGAAGAAATGACTGAGGCCGAAAGGCGGATAATGGATCGCTATATCAATGAGGCTATACAGCGTACGGCCCAAAGGGTTGGGCCTAGGGGGATAGGGAATCTACCGGCGGGATTAAAGGTTTATCTGGATACGCTTTTGGAATCCCTGAAACCGAACCTTGATTGGCGTAGGGCATTAAGAATATTCGCAGCTTCAAGCACTAGGACATATATTAAAAATACAATACGGCGACCATCCAAACGGTTTGGTACTACTCCAGGGATAAAAGTAAAAAGAAAGCAAAAACTACTTATAGCGGTGGATACTTCGGGTAGTGTGTCGAATGATGAATTGCGGAAGTTTTTTGCGGAGGTTTATCATATTTGGCGACAGGGGGCCGAGATATTAGTAGTGGAGTGCGATACGCATATTCATAATACTTACTCTTATTCGGGGAAAGCGCCGGAATATATCAGCGGGCGAGGGGGAACCGATTTTAACGAACCTATTCGATTTGCGAATGAGAGCTATCGGCCGGACGCACTGGTATATTTTACCGACGGTTTGGCGAATATTCCTTCAACGGTCAGTCGATGTCCCGTTTTATGGATGATAACCACTAACGGAATTGATTCCAACAATGATATATGGAGCGGTTTGCAGGGCAGAAAAGTAAGAATGGCATGAGGCTCAGAAGAGCACATAATGAAGACAAGCATTTTTTGAAAGCGAAAGCCTGTTTTTGAGATTGAATTTATAAAACTGGAAATAAGAATGAGCGAACAGCACCAATACGTTTATTACGGAACGAATACGAGAGCCAAAGAAGTTGTAGAATTTGTGGAACATATACTCGAATCCAATATTAGGAGCGAAATGGCCGGGAAAAAGAAAACACCGGTATGTATATGGGGACGACACGGAATTGGTAAAACGGAAATAGTGGAGCAGGTTGCTCGAAAAAACGGATATAAATGGGCTTATATAGCTCCCGCACAGTTCGAGGAAATGGGAGATCTGATCGGAATGCCGGTAATTGAAAATGGAAAAACCATTTTCCGAGCACCCGAATGGGTTCCTACAGAACCGGGACCGGGCGTATTGCTGATTGATGACGTAAACCGAGCCGATGACCGGATATTGCGAGGTATAATGCAGTTGCTCCAAAATTTTGAATTGGTCAGTTGGACACTCCCCGAAGGTTGGCAGATTATTCTAACAGCTAATCCTGACGGTGGGGATTATTCAGTTACGCCAATGGATGACGCCATGCTGACGCGTATGATGCATATTACCATGCGTTTTGAGCCAAAAGACTGGGCGCTTTGGGCTGAGGCAGCTGGCGTGGATGAAAGAGGAATCAATTTCGTTCTTACATATCCCGAAATCGTAGAAGGCAACCGAACTACACCCCGTACATTAGTCCAATTTTTTGATTCGATTTCGAATATTGACAAGCTGGAGGATCATCTTGGTTTAGTGCAGACATTGGCTGACTCCTGCCTTGACGAGACTACAGTTGCCAGCTTTATGACTTTTGTAAGCCAAAACTTATCTAAGTTGATATCTCCGGAAGAGATATTAAATGCAAAAAACTTTAAGCAGAAAGTGTATACGGGCTTAAGCGAAATGGTGAAAAAAGAAACCTTAAGGGTGGATATTATCGCTACGCTATGCACTAGGGTTGTCAATTACCTGACTCTTAATAATACAAAGCTGAACGCTACGCAACTAAAGAACCTTCAGGACTTTATTAAAATCGATTACTTGCCAAACGATATACGCCTTACAATGCTTCAGGATTTGACAAATTCCAAGAACGCTTCATTGAAGATGGTTATGGCTGATCCGGAAATTAGCATGATGTTACTTCAGAAAATGTAGTCTTATAATCCATTGTTATTAGGTTAGTGTCTCAGGGTAAACCTAACACCTAAGGATGTCTTTTCAGACACTTTTTTATGAGCGAGAAAAATGTGAATGAAGCATGTTTCTCAATTCCGAAGAAGGGAAAAGTTGTTCCGAGATTCTAAACTTTTCCTTTGTACAAACCAATAAGAAGCATTAATGAGAATTACCGATTATAAATATACGTGGCTATACTATTATGGCGGAGACCCAGAGATAAATGGGATTATCGTAACAAAACCATATAAAGAAGAGCATTTACATGTAGAGACTGGAAGGTATCGACAAATTAGGGCTATAGAATTTGAATTCGGGCGTAGTGCTTTTAGAAAGTCTTTCGATACGCATAAGTATCTGGATATGTGGTTGCGAATCATTCCAGAATTAGAATTTCTTGATATTAATGGAGGCGAGTCTCCAAAAAGTTTGCCCGAATCGGTAAGCAGGCATAAGCTTAAACACCTGAGATTAATTTGTAATGGCGACATCGATTTGTCCGATTATATAAACGGAATAGAATCTTTAGAAACATTAGAAGTGAAGGGTGATTGCGTCAATTTAGGAAAGTCTTTGGGCAGACTTAAAAACCTAAAAAGCCTTAATATAACGGCAGATAAAGTTCCGAATATAGAAGCAATCGGACAGATTCAAAACCTCAAAAATTTAAGGCTAGGGGTTGATAAGTTGGACGTGTTCCCGGAGAGTTTCGGGAATTTATCAAATCTAAAAAGCCTTGAGATCACTGGTGGAAGTTTGTCGGATATTCCTGATAATATATATTTTTCAAAACTTGAAAATCTTGAAATCAGTGATTTACCATATCTAGGAAAAATACCGGAAAGATTAACTTCTGCTACTGATATTCAGAATGTGAGCATCGCAAGGGTTGGGGGGAAAGCTGGAGAGTTAATTTTACCTGATAAGCTAAATTGGTCAGGCCTTACAGATTTTAGTTTGGCCCATTGTCCTGTTCGGGTGATGCCTGAGATGAACGTACCCTCAATAAAAAAAATAAAGTATTTAGCGGTTCCCGCTCCTGAACTTTTCAGTAAAATGGGATCGCTGGAAAAGCTGGAGAGCTTGGAAGTTTCTGATTGGCCAGAATGCCGTGATGATATTTCCAATTTGAAAGCGTCTAATATTCTTTCTTATAGAGGGCAGGTATTCTCAAAAGGTAAGGAAATGGATTTTTCCATTTGGAAAAACCTGCAATATTTAGAGCTGAACGGCGGGCAATCAGGTGTTAATATCAATATAATTCAAAACCCTTCTTTAGAGATATTATCAATCTCGAACAATAAAGTAGAATGTAAGCTCGAACACTTTCCGGCTGGCTTGAAGGAACTAAATGTCGAAAATGTCCCGGGACTTGAGAATATTGAAATCAATAAAGTATATCCGAGTTTAAAAAAAATAGAGATTGGAAACTTACCGAAATTAAAAGAAATAGAGTGGGATGGAGGAAATCTTCCTGCTCTAAATCGGTTTGATTTAGGGAAATGTATTAACCTAATACGTATCGACCCAGCCTTAATGAAGGCTACTAAACTGTATTGGATGAAGTTTAGTGACTGTCCTCAGGTATACTGTGACTATGTCCAAACGGGTAGAAGTTATTTTAGCTATGACTTTAAGGATTTAAGCAATCTTTCAGCTGAAGAGTGTTACGCTTTTGGTTTCTGGTTATTTGAAGCTTGGCGTTTTTCTGAGCCTACAGAAGGTGTTTTGGAGAATACCCTAAAGCTTTTTTCTACAACTCACGACTCAATATTTCATTTAATAAGCAAAAACCTTAAGTATCTTAATCCGGGTTCCCGGTGTTTTTCCGAGATAAGTCCAGAGGAATTGAAAGGGAAAAAGGTATCTGTTTTAGGGAAGACATTCGGTGCCAAAACAGCTATAAAAAATGATTTAAAAGCTATAGGAATGGCGGTTACGCTTAAAGCCGAACATGCGGACTTTATTGTTTTAGGGAAAAAGACAGAGTGGAAAACACAACCTAAGCCCGGAGCCTTTTTCGTGGATGAGCTGGTTATAAACGAATACTTGGAAAAGCATAGCCCTAAGTTTTTACAAGAGACGGAATTGCCCGAATCTCATATAGAGAATCTTAGGGATATGCTCCATTCATGCAACCCAGAATCAGAAGCTTTGGCCTTGGAAATGTTTAAAAACGGAGGGTTGCCCGAAGAACTTGAAGGCGATTGTCTCGTGGTGGCCAAAGTGAGTGATGATAAGAAGCTTAGAAGTAGGTATAAAACATTTTTAAAAGGGAAGATATCTGAGGATGCGGCAAAGTTTCTTTCCATGAATGTACGTTTTGACTTGAGATATAGCCCTTTTTGGGATCTTAGTAGAAAGTTGTCTACAGAATTGTTAGGGAAAATATGCTTGGCTTTTTATCGTCGAAATAGAAAGTTTTGGACTGAGGTTTTGAGATACTGTGATGACACATCCACTAGAATGGAAATCATCGAAAAATACTTATTTCCAGAGTTGGAGAGACGACCACACTACGTAAGTTTTAATCATGCTTTACGTCCAAATGAAATAGAGGCCATATTACAAAAACCAGAGCTTAAGGGAGAGCTGAAACGCTTGAAGTTATATGCGCCATTCGGCTTGCCTGAGGCTGTAGGCGAACATTCGGGACTTAAAGAGTTGGATGTATCTTTTCGTCCTGACGTAAAGGAATTGCCAGATAATATTTGTTCCCTTAAGCGCCTCAGTGTTTTCAGGCTTATGGCTCCGGGCTTACAGTCTCTTCCTGATAATTTTGGTAATATGGAAATGCTTAGAAAAATATCATTTTTTACAGAAAGTAAAATTAGGTTACCTGAAAGCTTACATAAACTGAAAAAACTTGAGTGCTTTGACATTAAAGGCGGAGTAGAGAATCCAGAAGAATGGGAAAGCCTACCAATATCAGATAATTTTAATTGATAGACGATTCGAAGGGAGGTTGGTATATATACGCTAGAATTGTACTTTTAGCGTTGGTTTTATTGACGATACCGAGAGTATTCGATTTAAATGTAGTATAAACGGACGGCTAAATGAAAAATCTTAGCGTGGGTGCTATTGTTTTAGTGTTTTTCTTGATATGTCAACTTCCTTATTCTTACTGTCAATCACAATTAGAAGGCAAGGAACAATTAAAATCGAAAATATCTTCTATAGCCAATGCGAATGGATTCAATGGTGTAATTCAAATACGGTTGGGGTCTTTGGAAATTTATAAAAAGGCCTTTGGCTATTCGGATTTTGAAAATAGAGTTTCGCTAAAGGAGAACGACCAGTTCGTTATAGGTTCTGTTAGTAAACAGGTTACCGCCGTATTGGTAATGCGGGAATATGAAAAGGGGAATATAGATCTCGATGACAAAATCAACAAATACCTCCCTGAGTTAAAGCAGGGTTGGGCAAGTAAGGTAACTGTCCATCATCTGCTTACCCACACTCATGGGATTAAGGCTTTAGGTAAAGAATTGGAATTCGAGCCGGGTTCCAAATTCCAATATTCCCAATTGGGTTATAGCCTTTTGGCTAGGATTACCGAGAAGGTTTCGGGCGATTCATTTCTTGAATTATCCACCACTCTCTTTTCCGAATTAGGGATGAGAAGCACTGTCCACCCTGACAATAAGCCTTATAAGGGTCTAGTCAAAGGCTATGAGATTTCGAATAACGGAAAGTTTGATTTGGCGAAAAATAGCTTGGCTAATTATGCGGCGGCGGGGTCCTTTATCTCCAACACAGAGGATTTATGTATCTGGAATACGGCTCTTCATACTGGAAATATAGTGAGCGATAAAACTTTAAAACTAATGGCAACCCGGTATGCGACTAGAGACCACCCGATTTTTGACAAGGTAGAATACGGCTATGGGTTACTCTTTAAAGAAGGGGAGTCTATGATGGAAATCGGAGCCTTGGGCTATGCGCCGGGTTTTGTTTCGGCTTGTTATTATTATCCGAAAAAGGGAATGAGTTTGGTAGTGCTTGGCAATAGAGTGAGGAGTCTTGATGATTTTAAAAAGACATTCAAGGTACATACCGAATTAATGGAATTGTTAAAAAGTGAAAGTATTATTGAATAATCGGTTATTCTCCCCAAAACGTGTCCTGACCTTCGTGGAGTAACAGCAACATTTTAAAAGATTCGGAAACGTAATCTTCGGCCTCGTCCGGGGTTAGCCGTTTTCTTCCTCCCCTAAATTCCAAGATTGGAGCCTGTATCCCTTTTATCTCGTCCGTTTTATCGCCCATGGCTCCCAACGATTCCATCTCATAAGCCCTTAAACGGTTCGGGAAGTTTCTTTCCGTTAATCTGTCCATGCCTTTCGTTATATCCACTAACCATGTTCTACGGGTTAGGCGTTTTAACATTTGGTGATGTGTAGCGGGCATATTTAGGAATATCCCCCTGAAGAAAAACGGGGTGTCGAGATTATTTGCGTGTTCTGGCAAAGCCCATTCTATTAGATCCAAAAATTCAGAGGCGTTATTTTCCTTTAGCCATTCCTGCTCTTCGAGAGGTAATAATTCAAACATCCTAGCGAAATCAGTACGGGCCAAAATGCTTGTGAAGTTTTTGGCATAAGAGCTGGTGCCACCATAGGCCTGAATCAGGTAGAACAATACATAGGAGAAGAAGCCTTCGAAGTGTTTGCTGAGCCCCCATGATTGGGTTAGATCCCGACTGCGGTCTACGGCGTAGCGCAAGGCGAATGAGCCGGGAGTACCATTCGTTGACATATATTCTTGGCCTTGGCGTTTTCGTGCGGCTAGATCTTCGGGGTCGGTTAGATAACTGCCCGCAAGTTTTGCGAAAACTGCGGGGAGCTCCGAGAGGACCACACCGGCTGTGGTTTGCGGCGAGAATGTGGGCGCCGGATTCGGGAGTTTTGTTTGCAACATAGCGTTTTCGTCCGCCAGATTGAGGAAGTTGATCACGTCGGAGAGCGGAAGGTAGCGGAAGTTGTCGTCGGGATGAGGTTCTGGGACGGACTGCCAAATTTGCTGGCACAATGTCCGTATCTCGGAAAATGCGTCAAGGGCCTGTCCGTACCCTTCGATTGTTTCCGGAAAAGGTTTGGTCACGAATTCCATATAAGGCGTACGCCTAACGTCCGTGTCGGCTACCATTTGCCAGAGCTCTTCCTCGTAAAGCAGGGTTCCCTTTTTGTACGAGCTGGCTTCCCTGTATTCGAGGTCGGTTTGTTCCGGTTGTCTTTCCTGTTCTTTAAAAAGTATCCAATCGGCTATTTCGAACTCGTAGCCGATTAGACACTGTATGGGAGTTTTACTCTCGCCGTTGGATTGACTTTGGAGAGAAGTGCTTTTTCTTGTTCGGCCACGCTCTTGGAACATGTTTTTTGGTAAGCGAATTCTGTACCTAAGAGGCGTTGGGCCTTGTCGGGTGTTTTTTAATCTTTTGTGTATACAAGCTCAAACTCCAATACACGGAGTGTCTCACCTGCTTCCAGCTCCTGGTAAGCTTCCTTGTAATTGAATTTGCCGGGGAAAGACACGCCAAACGAACTGGTCGGGCTATCCCAAACTTGAGCGATATACCAGAAAAAATGAAGTGCGTTTCCTTTCTTTGTGGCAGTAGGATAAGGAAGCCCTTGAAAACCGTGATTGAAATGGAGTACTCCGTCCGCTTGAGTTAATTTGAAAGGAACTCCTCCCCAAGTACCTCCGCTGGTACTGGTGATATTTATGATTTCATCTTCATTGTCTTCCCACTCATCTTCATCCACCATGTTTGCGGCGTCGTAACTATCGTCAAAAAATTCCCCGTCTTTGGTAAAAGAACGTAGCTTGCCAACTTGTACCGCTTTTGAGAAAGAATACTTTCCTAAGGCTATTTCTGTGGTGGGATCACCGTCGTCTGAGCTACCGCAGGAGGCGATAACCATAACAAGGCTTAAAATTGTCAAATAATTAAATAATCGCATAATGATCTGGTTTGTGTAATTATATCAACTATTGAAAAAATATTAGTGATTAAATTTACTAAAATTTATAAAAATATAAATACGAAGTGAAGGTCAAAAAGTAATGTCATTTTTTGGGGAGAGAGGCGCATAAGAAATAAGATACCCTTCCTAGCGAAAGAAAGGGTGGGCCCATACGCTTACTGAAATTAATTCTAAAACACATGAACGCTTTGAGCAGTACCGTTGCTAAGTTCTGTAAAAGAGTTGTTTATAAATTATTGTAAAGGAGTAGGGGGATCTAAGCTTCTTTTCGAATTAAGAGAAGTGTGGGTGTTTTATATCTGCATTGCATTATTCTATTAATGTTCGGAATGATTGAATTATAAACTCAAAAGACACGCATTATACCTGAGTGGTAAATGAATAATATAAATTTTATTAGTTTGTGCTTGAATTTTTATCAACAAACAAATATTCCCATAATGAAAAGACAATATTTTTTATTTGTCATGATGTTTTTTGGTTTCAGTATCTCTCCCGGGTTCGCAATGCCCGATGAAGAGGGGGAGGAAGAAACCATTATTTCCGTTTTTAAAAACCACCATATTAATTTCGGAGACGGATCCGATCAGCACGACGGCGTTACGGCGTCTTACAAAGGTCGGCAGCTTTATCGTACTCTCACGCTTCCGGAAAGCGAAGAACCAACTAGCATAACGCTTAGGGTTAGGATAAAGGCCAAGAACACAAGCGAAAAACTTGGTGATCCTTGGGATAAGTTCGGGACGGTTAGCCTGCTTTCGCCGGGCGATCCGGATATTGAGCTTATGCGTTTTATTACCGGGTTTGGAGTCGGGAGAAAAGATCAGCCCGTTCATCCCTCGGTAGAGGCTTGGGCCGATGACGTGGTTTGGGAGCAGGATGTTTCGGCTCTGGCCAAGCGATTGAGCGGCGAGGTTACCATTATGGCCATGGTCGATACTTGGGTGAAGCCGGGTTGGGATATTACCGTAGACCTGATCTATAAACCGATGGCTGACAAAAAGGCGGCTTTTTGGACTTTGCCTGTGCTAAACACCCGCGGAAACGCCCGCAACGCCGACCAATTCAGTTCCACTAGCCCGAAGGTTAGCTTTACCGTTCCGGAGAACGCCGGCCCGGTGAGCATGACACTTTATACTACCGGGCATGGCGGCAATAATGGAGACGAGTTTCATAAAAAGGTAAACGTAGTGTATGTCGACGACGAGGAGTTCGTGCGGTTTATCCCTTGGCGAGACGACTGTAAGAACTTCAGGAAATATAATCCTACGTCGGCCAAATGGGAGAACCAAACGCTTTGGTCCTCCGACCTTTCACGCAGTGGCTGGTGTCCGGGCGATATCGTTTACCCTATTGTTTATGATATGTCCAAGGCGTTGGAACCGGGGCGCCATACTATCCGGTTTAATGTGGAAAACGTGAATCCTGAGGGCGGTAACGGATGGAATTATTCCGTTAGGTTATCGGGGCCCGGGGTTGAACAGACGACTCCGGCCGAACGGATTAAGACGAGTTTGGCCCATGGAAATATTCCCGTTATACAGACCGGCGCGGCATCCCGCGTTTTGGTGGAAGCCGTGGACGGGCAAGGCCGTACGGTGCATAGTCCGGAATCGTCCGTTAAGGTTACCGTTTCCGACGGGGCGGAAGTGTCTGCCGACGGAAAGGAATACGCCTCGGAAGCGGTACTGCCCGCCGGGCAATCATCGGCTTTGCTTTATATAAGGAAGAGCGAGCCCGGCGATTTTACCTTGAACGCATCCGATATGTCAGCTCCGGGGTTGGCCAACGCCGAGGCTTTGGCATTAACCGCCTATGACAACCTTCCGTCGAGGTGGAAGCGCACTGACGGGGCTTTTGAAGCTGGGTATCCGGTGACGGGGATTGTGGCGAACAAGTTTAAGGAGAAAAATGATCCGCACCGTTTGGCCGACCGGAGCACTGGCAAAAAGTGGGTGGCTACCTTAAAGAAAAACGAGACCGCCGAAGCCACGGTGACTTTTGACGGCGTACGTCAGGCGAATACTTTTGTGATCAATCATTTTGTCAGTGTCCGCGACAAGGCGGGGCAGGATCCGGGCCATTTGGAGTTAGGCTTTGTGGGCGAAGACGATGGGCGATTTGTATTGGGAACATTTGAAGAGCATAACTCCGAGCCCGGCACATGTCTACACGCTTTGACTTTGGAAACTCCCGTACGTTTTAAAAAACTGTTGGTGAGGATGAAACGGTCTTCTTCTCACGCGGCGGCACAGGCCGATGTGAATATCGCCGAGCTTTTCGCTTACGAGTTGCCGGAAGCGGAGAAAGAGGCTTTCGCCGAAACCATGAGTACTGACCCTAACGGGAAAGCTTCCGCGGAGCCTGTGCTTACAGGTGTTTTTGACGGGCCGTCGGTTAGTTTTGGTTGCCATCCCAATCCCGTATCGGATTTTACGGAGGTTAGCCTTGAGTTGCCATACCGTTCCGGACTTACGGTTCAGGTATTCGGTCCGGGTGGCGGATTGGTCAAGACACTGGCCCAGGGTGTGTTTAATTCAGGCGCCTACAGTTATCGTTGGTCGCCGGAGCGGGCCGGGCTTTATGTCGTGCTGGTTCGTCAAACTTTGCCGGACGGAACTGAAAAGGTTTATTCTGAGAAGGTGTTGGTGAGAGGGAGTTGATTAACAAGGGAGCTATCCAATTTGAATAAGAAGCTGATCCGTAAATGGGCTTATACCTATGTTTATGGATTGGCTTCTTTGTTTATTTATAAATATGATGTCTGTCGGTTTAGAAGTGCGGATATTAATTTTGTCATGTAATATATTTGGGGTATTTGAAGTGTTTATGTCCTGATTTTTGATATTTTAAAAGGGCAAAAAGTATCATCAAAGTATCTTTATCTATGGCGTTAAGCATCATGATCCGTGGATGATCTATGCTTGTAGTGTGGGTTTTCGGCCTTGTAGGAGTGTTTAAGGCTGTTTTTTGATGGAAATTGACTTTGGAAGTGGCCGTTTTTCATGATGTTTGTTTTTTGGGGAATATTGGGGCGGTTTTCCTGGGGATTCAGTGATTCGGGTTTTGACTATCCCTTTTTTAATCTTTTTAAAGTAATATTTGTACAGGCGAATGAGTCCAGCTGTTTATCTCCCCCATGTTTTTTGGCTTTAGTATATCATATTCTTCGGAATATGGTTCTTACAGTAGTTGCGGACCGGTTGTCCCGTTTTTTTCTTTGGATTCTGTACTATTAAGGGTAGATGTTTTCTTCTAAATCCGGAAACGTACGTAAGCTTAGGCTTGTGGGTGGAGCAAGCGCCCGGAGTGTTTCTCCGGGAGGAGCGTCTGTGGGTGTTGCGCCGATACAGGCGATGATCCGGCCGGCGCGGGTCAGGAGGGATATGCACGCTTATATCACTGAGGGGGAGGGCAAGAAGATGGCTTTGCATTTGCCCTTACGGTCGGGCGAGATGATTCTAGTGGATGAGCCTTCGCCTGAAAAGGATGTGGCGGAGTCGGCCACTGCCACTGATCAGGACGAGGTGGTGTGGCTACGCTGTATTCTGCAGGGGAGCCGTGACATCTCATGGGTTAGGGCGGAGACGGTTGAGTTGGAACCGATACCGAAAGATTTTGCGGATTTGTCGGAATACCTGACTGACTATTGGCTTCCGCCGGAGGGAGGGCACTGGCATGGGTATGCGGAGGGGTTGAGTCGTTTTATGGGATTTTTCACGTTGATGATCCGGCCGAAAAAGGAAAAACCAAGCCTGACGGAGGAAGAAGAGGCCTCGGTGATGAAGGCAATGGTCTGGACTATACGGCACAAAATGCCGGCTACCAGCTCAAGGTTGGAGAGGGAAGGGAGTGACCGTATATATTTGGACCATGAGAGTTTAGACGCTTTGCCCACATCCAAAGAGTATAAGCATAATATTTTGAATATACACGCTTGGAGGCCAAAGAGTAAAGACGTACAAGTGCCGACTGGGGCTAGTCAGGGCATGAAGGAGCTGACGCTTGAGCGCCGGGCCACATTGGAAAGGCCGGAGACGCCCCAGGAGTTTTGTTTTTATCTGAATGTAGTCCCGACGGCATTTCCAATGGTGTTGGACTATCTGGCGCCATTGATTAGCCCGGCTAGCGAAATGGCTACCTCATATGTCAGTTCCATCCATATAACTCCGGTTCAGAAGGCTTTTCGGCGTACGGATAATTTTTCGATACATGTAGAATCCGCCGAGGGCTTTAAGCAAATTAGCCTTGCGTTGCGAAGTTTGGCGGAAGAACACCCTGAGTATTTCCATGAGGAAGTTTATCGACTAACCGAAGCCCTTGCGCCGGGTATCGGTTGGTCTGAAGGGACCAATTTTTCGCAGGTTTGGGAAATGGACGACGCTATGTTGCGAAGCGTTTACAGGTTTTATGGCAGAGTGAGGGAAAAAGTTGACAAACATAAGGGTTGGAGGCTTTTTCAAAAACGGGATACGGATGAGGTGAAACGCAAGTGGCGCAAACTAGAGGAATTGCTGGAGGCCGGAATTAAAAAAAGAGACAGTATAAGCCCTGACGGGGAAAAAGTTGACAAGGCGGATTTGAGGAAGATGGACAAGTTGTATAACGAGTTGGTAGGTGAGGAGGGTGCTTTGTCGGGACATGTGGTGGAGTGGATGGACCATTACGAGGCGATTCGGAAAAAGCGAAACCAAGAGATCAAGACGTTTATGAGCATGCGCGTATCGGCTATTCACGAGGCTTTGGCCTCAGGGCCTACGAGTCTGGATGAGGCGTTTCTGCGTACCCGTGCGGAATTCGATAAACGCGATTTGGATTTTTTTCATCCGCATAGGAATAAGGAGGTAAGCCCGTATCGGGATGAGGATATGTTGTTGATTGAAAATATGGGCGCCTCAGGGGCGGAGGATAGTAGTCTATACGTTGGGTTCGTACCGATAAAGGGCGACGCGAGGGTAAAGCTTAAGTCGGAGTCGGGTAAGAAGGAGGAAGTGTCGGCGGGCGGAGAGCCTACTTTTAATGTTCAGGAGGCGGTTAGGAAGAAGAGTGGGGGAGGGGGAAAGGTTCAGTTTGATGATGGAGGGTTTGACTTTCTTTGATAAGTTATTTCCATAGACACACTTTTTGAGACAGTGTCACGGTACCCGATCGTTTCAAATAAGCATATTTCTTTCTGGGGATAGTCTTTGTTGAAAAGAAAACCGCTTACACGCAAAAAATCCGGCATGTCATACACGCTGGATTTTCCATTCAATTTTTATTGATACAGCTTTTGCGTTACAGCCAAATGGCCAATTCGCTCGGGGTGAGTTCCCGGCTAGGAAGCCGGAAACGGCCGACGACAAGCTTAACCAAGCGGGGCTTTTTTGCATCCGTCTATTGGCGCCGCCGTTTGGGTATGGGTGCAGCCGCGCCAAGGCTTGCGCCGGCCAGGACGATTAAATCGAGGTTGTATTGTGAGTATTCGGATTTTATATTTATCTTTTTGGTTTATTCTGGGAGGGGAGAAGGGTTTAAACTTGGATGTTGTCGTCTATTGATCAGAGCTTAAACGGAATTTATTATGAATACTCGAACCGGTACGGCGCGGGAAGACAAGAGCCAACCGGCGGCGCACGACGTCGCTCAAAAGAAAAGCGTCGGCGGACCGGCTTTTCAATTTGTGGATAACAGGCCGGAGGCCGTCGCGCAGAGGAGGTTGTGGGAGGCGGGGGACGGTAGCCTCCGGGCCGGGCGGGTGGCGCAATTGCGGTCAATGGCCGGGGGCTCTTCTTCCCAGGGGCGGTCGGTCCAAAGAAAGGAAAACAACACGGGCCTGCCGGACGGTCTGAAATCGGGGGTGGAGCGCCTTTCCGGTTATTCTCTGGACGACGTGAAGGTCCACCGCAATTCGGACAAGCCCGCACAGTTGCGGGCGCACGCCTATGCCCAGGGCACCGACATCCATTTGGGGCCGGGCCAGGAAAAGCACCTGCCGCATGAGGCCTGGCACGTGGTGCAGCAGAAGCAGGGGAGGGTGAGGCCCACCATGCAGATGAAGGGAGGGGAAAACGTGAACGACGACGCTGGCTTGGAAAGGGAGGCGGATTTGATGGGGGGCAAAGTATCGCAGATGGCGTCGGACGGCGCGTTTTCCGGCGACGGTTTGAACACAGTGGCGAGCCGGCCTTCCGGTAACAAGGCGCGCGCGAATATTTTGCAAAGAAAAGCCGGACACGTTCCGTCGGTGGATACGTTGACCGGGCAAGCGTCGCGCGGCCTGTTTGGGGGTGAAGGATTGTGGAGTTCCGGGAATTATGAGGCTGTTTTGTCCAAAGTAGGCGAGTACCACGACGCCGCTGCGACTCCGGATAACGATTACGGCAGGCAAATCATAAAACTGGAAGAGATTCTAGGCGCCATAGGGGTGTGGGAGGGTACTTATGGTTCTGTAAACCGGGCTGTCCCCAAGAGGTTGTTTGGCAGGAAAACGAACGAAGATAAAAGGCGGCCCGTTCTGAAAGACCTCAAAACGAAGGTGAATACGGAAGACGCGGGTGTCAGGGGGCAGGGCAAGCAGGACGCGGACGCGAAGCACGGCCGGGACAGGACCGCATTGCTTAAATATGTCGACGACGGCGCCAAGAGCGACGACCGGCGGCTGAAAAACTCATGCGAATGGATCAGGGCGGGGAAGACGGTTCTGTATGCGGTGACCCCGACGGGGGACTCTTATGCGCGCCTGTTGAAAGGTGGGAAGGACCCTCAAAAAGACGAAGCTTTTTTCCCTACCGGCTTGAAAGGCGCGGCGGGCGACGTGGGGAACGCCACGGTGTCCTACAACGAAGCGGATCTTAGGGACAACGCCAATGTTCTGCTGGATGTCCAGGGTAAGATTACGGGGGGCTGGAACCAAACGGGCAGCCCGGGCGTGATAGCCGTTGTCACGCCTTCAAAGAAAAACCAGGCGACGGTATGGGAAACTTTAAGGCATGAGGTGCAGCATGACTCGGACAAGCATAAAGGAAGAGAGTCCTTGAAAGGTTACCGGGACGCGGCGGAGATGGTTGATTTTTCCCGCAGTATTGCCGTGTCTGACGCTGATGACCGCAGGGAAGCCATGCTTGAATATGATCTGACAAGGTACAAAACCGAATACCGGGCGTATTCTTATCAGGAGGGCGCCGCCGGAGGGCGTTATTCGAGTCTTGATAATTCGGCCCAGGACAAAGACTTCCAGGGATATAGGTTCTCGGAAAGGCAGCTGGCTATTTTTAAGCATATATATAGAGGGTATAAACATACGAAAGACGGCTGGGATAATAATGGAAGGCTGTACGACGGCACGCGCTTCCGGGCCGCGGTTGTCGCTTATTGGGACCCCGACTCCGAAGGGTTTAATAAATATAACTCCGCACGTGTTGACGACTTTTATATAGCGCTCGACAATCTTGGGACAAAGCAGGCGAAAACCGGATTGGAAACAACACATGGAACGGACGCCGCCCCTGTTGACGTGAAAACGGCCGACCCTGCCGATCCGCTTGTCCTGGAACTATTGGGAAAAATCAGGAAATTGGACGAAGATGATCTGCTTTATATTAAGAACGAATCGCCGGCGATGCGCCGCAAGGTCGACTCCCACCTTGCGGGGGTCGCGTTGCAAAAGGTGAAGGACTGCATGGACGGCCAGCTGGAGGATTATGAAGTCGGCCATGCGATTGCGAGCATGTTCGAATAAGGCTGGCCGTTTAGTTCGGTGCGTTTGGGTTTTGAGGCCAACCACAAGCGGGTGTACCGGATCATGGGAAAAAGGGTATATTGAGCGCAAAATGACAAAAGTCGGCGCAAAGGGAAAGCGCGTCCGTTTCAACCTGCGCGTACCAAGAAAAGAGATATCGGGAATCATGAGCCCCGAGGCTGTTTCTTGCCCTCATGGTGAGCCATGAGACTCGGTATGATTAAAACCAGTGAACAGGCCCGTCACGAGTTTATAGCCATCGGTGTATCAATCACCCCTCGACGTTTCTTGCTGACATAAAGATGGGAAAAAGCCGTCACTTTATATAAAGTCGAAAATCGATTGTCCGATTGATAGGGGCTGAATCTTTGTTGAAAAGAAAACTACCTAAACGCAAAAAATCCGGCATGTCATATACGCCGGGTCTTCCATTCAATTTTTACCAATACAGCTTTTGCGTTACAGCCAAATGGCCAACGCGCTCGGGGTGAGTTCCCGGCTAGGAAGCCGGAAACAGCCGACGGCAAGCTTAACCAAACGGGGAAACTTAAAAAGGGAAAATAGTGTTTAATGTTAATTTACCCTTTGATTATCAATAATATGTTGTAGACTCAATCGTTTTCGGAAGGTAGTTTATATGAGTTTTCATTTAAATCTAGCTTATGAAAGTGAAAAGTTACAAATGGTGGCCTTTCGTTTTGGGTTTGTTCTTTTTTTCCTGTGATGATACACTTGAAGGAACATTGGAACAACCTTCGGCGAATGCAGGGCTATCGGTTGCGAACCGAACGATTGAGGCGGAGGCTGACTTTTCCGAACGTCAGTATCTTGATGTATCGGAAAGGTTGATTTATGAGATCGCTTATCCAACCACGCACAATTCTTTTAATTACAGCCCAAAATTCAAGTTGCCGAATGTGTATGAAAGCATCACCAAGCAATTGAATGACGGGATACGGGCCATTGAGATCGATTTGCATTATTACAGGCCATGGTATGCGGCTTGGCAGAAGAAGATCAGGGTTTTTCATCAATCAAAGACCAATGGCATTCTGGGGACGCAAAAGCCTCAAGAGATTTTCGACGAACTCAAGGCCTTCTTGAAATCTCACCCTCAAGATTTGTTGTTTGTGAAGTTTGAGAAGACCATCAGCGATGGTGACCTTGACAAGCTATTGGAAGACTCGGGTTTGTTGCCATGGCTTTACAAACGCCCGTCGAACAGGTACCCTAAGCCAGCTGAATTAGTCGCTTCTGGCAAGCGTTTGCTTATCGTTACCGGCGGAGGTAAACACCATTCAAATTGGGGTGGTGGGTCGAATACGGCCTACGGAGTGAAGCCTCGTGACGGACATGTTGCGAAAGTGGGCGTTTCATCATGGATGCCATTCTCAATGGTTTTCTATAGCTTGGATGATGTGTTCGGGACGGGCTCAAAAGGCGATGCCGAGTATTTGAACAATCGCTTCCGGATCGAGGACTTTGCGGATGACTGCTGGAAACAAAACGGCAAGAAGCCATGGCGTGTCATGGTCGATTTTCCTAGCATTGGAGACGTTTACGGCGCTGTGGAGACCATTAACCTTTGGAATATGATAAAAGGTGAGGTGAAGGATGAGGACGGCAATACGCTAAAAAAGGTGGATTGGAAATGTACTTATTCCGCTGGTAACGAGAAAGTGAATACGGATACCTACGGTCAGTTTTCTTTTCCTTTGAAGATTAGCGAAACGGTGACTATTACTCCGGTTTCTGATAAGTATCGATTCGAGCCTTCAAGTTTGACGGTTACGAATATTAGACATAAGGACGTCTATCAGCAATTCAAAGCTATTCGGAAATAGAGCGTGCGAGTCAATAGTTAAAATCAATACCAAATGGGGAGTTGAAGCTCCTCGCTCGGCTAAGTTGGCCGTAACGTAAGGACTATATCAATAAAAGTTGGATGGAAAATCCGGCGTGTATGACATGCCGGATTTTTTGCGTTTAGTGGGTTGGACTTCTTATCCTTTGTTAAAACTATTTTTATGGGGCGCAATAAGAGACTCCAGACAGATTCAAGAAGCGTTGGCAAGGGTTAGAAAGAATCTATAGCAATCTAAGCGTTACTGAAGGGAATATAGCTAAAGTAAGCCCAGAAATACACTTAAGTCATTTTCAGGACGGATCTTAGTGAGATCTTGGGTGTGACGCTGTTTTCTTGTACGTAGAACAAAATTTTTGAAGTCTACGATACGATAAAATACTTTTTAGAGATGCTGGAATACATGTTTGTTACGATAATATATGACATGGTTATTTATGGAAATAAAAGTATATATACATCTTTATGATTTCATATAATTACACTTTATTCGTGCTTTTTTTAATTAAAAAAATAAATATTATTGAATATTGGTGTAAATCATCATAAATTCCACCTCCTTGCCCACATCGTTGTTTTTCTGTAAAAAAATACACGAAATCAGTCTAACTCAAACGCCCCTAAGGTTATAGTGATTTCAGGAATTTATTGCCCCGTAATCTTCTCCAGAAAAGTCCAGATAAGGTTTCTGAGAGTTTTTTTGAAGAGTAAAATACGGCAATAGATTTCTATACCTACTAATAGGAATACCACCTTCATTTCCCATGAAAAAAACAAACCCACACATTCATGTATCGCTAAGGACTACTTGGGCTATTCTGTCGTTTTTAAGTCTGTTTTTCTTCGCCCCCCCCACTAAAGGATTGGCACAATCCGTCCCCAAATTCACCAGCACCCCTGTGACGGAGGTAAACGAGGGGGCCGCTTACCGTTACGAGATAAGCCTGGCCAATGCGAACGTCGCCCAATTGGACCTGGGTGCTTCGACGCTTCCGGATTGGCTAAGCCTTAAGGAGGAGACAAATGTCAGTACCTTTGCGGGATCCGGCGTTGAAGGATTCCGAAACGGGGCCGGACCCACGGCGCAATTCGATGGCCCCACTGGCGTGGCAGTCGATGCCACAGGCAATGTCTACGTGGCGGATTGGGGGAATTACCAGGTAAGAAAGATTAGCAAAAATCCTGATGGAACGATAAACGTCAGCACCTTTGCGGGAACCGGTAATCACGGCTTCCGAAACGGAGCTGGAACCGTGGCGCGATTCAACATCCCCTACGGCGTGGCGGTGGACGCCGCAGGCAATGCCTACGTGTCGGACCAGAATTCTCCCCGTATCCGGAAGGTTATTCAAAACCCTGATGGAACGGTAAATGTCAGCACCTTGGCCGGAACCGGTGATCGGGGCTTCCGAGACGGGCCCGGAACCGTAGCACAATTCAATTATCCCGCTGGTATGGCGGTTGACGCCGCAGGCAATGTCTATGTGGCGGATCAGCATAATCATCGGGTACGGAAGATTATTCAAAACCCTGATGGCACGGTAAGCGTAAGCACCTTTGCTGGAACCGGCGTTTCCGGCTTCCGTAACGGAGCCGGAACCGTGGCGCAATTCAAAAATCCCGTTGGTGTGGCGTTGGACGCCGCAGGCAATGTCTACGTGGCGGATCAGGATAATCATCGGGTACGGAAGATTATCCAAAACCCTGATGGAACGGTAAACGTCAGCACTTTTGCAGGATCCGGTGATAAAGGCTTTCAAGACGGAGCCGGTGCTGTGGTGAAATTCAATGCCCCCAATGGCGTGGCAGTCGATGCCGCAGGCAATGTCTATGTGATGGATAAGTATAATTATCGGGTACGGAAGATTATCCAAAACCCTGATGGAACGGTAAACGTTAGCACTTTTGCGGGATCCGGTAAATATGGCTTTCAAAATGGAGCCGGTGCCGTGGCGAAATTCCGATACTCCACCAGTGTGGCGTTGGACGCCACAGGCAATGTCTACGTGGCGGACCGGGTTAATAACCGCATCCGGAAAGTTGCGTTGCAAGAGGTCGTTTTATCGGGAACCGCAGGCGTGCCTGGAGACTATCCCGTAACCTTAAAACTTAAGGACGGAAAAGGTGGGTATGTAGACCAAACTTTCACGATTAAGGTGAAAGATGTCACGGCGCCTCAAGCCGTATCTTATGCGCCCTCTCCGGGTGGCTCGGGCATAAGTATTCCGAATAAACTAACAATCACTTTCGGCGAGGCCGTACAGACGGGAACCGGAAGCGTATCGATCATAAGAAGTTCTGACGGCGTTATCGCCGAAACCGTCCAGATGAGCGGTATTTCCGTCAACGGAAAAACGGCGACCATCAACTTGACTGCCAACCTAAAGAAAGGCGAAGTCTACTACGTGTTGGTGACGGCGGACGCCTTTGAGGACCTGTCGGGTAATTCCTTCTCCGGGATTTCGGACAAGACGGCCTGGACGTTCGAGACACGGCAAGCGCCCAAATTCACCAGCGTCCCGGTGACGGAGGTGAACGAAAAGGTCGCCTACAGTTATGAGATTGGTTTGGCCAATGCGAGTGCCGGCCAGTTGGACTTGGCGGCTTCGACGCTTCCGGATTGGCTAAGCCTGAAGGAGGAGACAAACGTAAGCACCCTAGCGGGAACCGGGAATTCCGGCTTCCAAGACGGCGACGGAGCAACGGCGAAATTCAGCAGCCCCTTCGGCGTGGCGATTGACTCCAAAGGAAATGTTTATGTGGCGGACTACGTTAATAACCGCATCCGTAAGATCATCCAAAACCCCGACGGCACGGCCAGCGTAAGCACCCTTGCCGGAGGCAGTAAAGGCTTCCGGGACGGGGACGGCGCCACGGCGAAATTCGACCGCCCCACTGGCGTGGCGGTCGACGCCGGGGGCAATATTTATGTGGTGGACAACATTAATAACCGTATTCGTAAGATCGTCCAGAACTCCGACGGAACGGTAAACGTAAGCACCTTGGCGGGAACCGGCGAATACGGCTTCCGGGACGGTGACGGGTCTACGGCGAAATTCCGCAATCCCTTCGGCGTGGTGGTCGACGGCTCAGGGAATGTCTATGTGGCGGACTACGATAATCACCGCATTCGTAAGATTAGCAAGGGCTCCGGAGGAACAATAAACGTGAGTACCCTCGCAGGAAGCGGAGGTGCAGGCTTTCTGGACGGCGACGGAGCGATGGCGAAATTCTACTTCCCCTACGGCGTGGCAGTCGATGCCGAAGGTAATGTCTACGTGGCGGACTTCGATAATAGCCGCATCCGTAAGATCGTCCAAAACCCTGGCGGAACGGTAAGCGTAAGCACCTTGGCCGGAATTGGGACCCCAGGTTTCCAAGACGGGAGTGGCGGCACGGCGAAGTTCAAGAGCCCCACCGGCGTGGCGGTTGATGCCTCTGGTAATGTCTACGTGGCGGACCGGACTAATCACCGCATCCGGAAGATCACCCAAAACTCTGACGGTACGGCAAGCGTTAGCACTCTGGCTGGCACCGGTGCTTTAGATTTCCAAGACGGGGACGGCGCCACGGCGAAATTCTCTTTCCCCACCGGCGTGGCGGTCGATGCCTCTGGTAATGTCTACGTGGCGGACCGGGGTAATAACCGCGTCAGGAAAGTCGCACAAGAAGCCGTTTTATCGGGAACCACGAGCGTTCCCGGAGACTATCCCGTAACCTTAAAACTTAAGGACGGGGAAGGAGGCTATATAGATCAAACTTTCACTATCAAGGTAAAAGACGTCACGGCGCCACAAGCCGTATCTTATGCGCCCTCTCCGGGTAGCTTGGACATAAGTGTTCCGAACAAATTGACAGTCACTTTTGACGAGGATATACGGAAGGGAACGGGAAGCGTATCGGTCATAAGAAGTTCTGACGGCGTTATTGCCGAAACCATCCAGGCGGGTGGTATTTCCATCAACGGAAAAACGGCGACTCTTAGCTTGGCCACCAAACTTAAAAAGGGCGAGGCCTACCATGTGCTGGTGACGGCGGACGCCTTTGAGGACCTGTCGGGTAATTCCTTTGCCGGGATTTCGGACAAGACGGTTTGGTCGTTCGAGACACGGCAAGCGCCCAAATTCACAAGCGTACCGGTAACGGAGGTAAACGAAAAGGTTGCCTACAGTTATGAGATTGGTTTGGCCAATGCGAGCGTTGCCCAGTTGGATCTGGTCGCTTCGACGCTTCCGGATTGGCTAATCCTGCAGGAGAAGGCAAACGTAAGTACCTTGGCTGGAACTGGCGATAAAGGCTTCCAAGACGGGGCCGGGTCCACGGCGAAATTCAACTCCCTCATCGGCGTATCGATAGACGCTTCGGGGGATGTCTACGTGGCGGACTACGATAATCACCGTATCCGGAAGATTAGCCATAACCCCGACGGCACGGTCAGCGTAAGCACCCTTGCCGGAGGCAGTAAAGGTTTCCGGGACGGAGACGGATCCACGGCGAAATTCAACTTCCCTACTGGCGTGGCGATAGGCGCCGATGGTAATGTCTACGTGGCGGAACAGGGGAATAACCGTATTCGGAAGATTACGCAGAACTCTAACGGCACGGTCAGCGTAAGTACCCTTGCGGGAGGCAATAAAGGCTTCCGAGACGGAGATGGATCCACGGCGAAATTCAACTCTCCTATTGGTGTGGCGATAGACGATGAAGGCAATGTCTATGTGGCGGATCAGGGGAATAACCGTATCCGGAAGATCACCCAAAACGGCGACGGGACAGTCAGCGTAAGCACCTTGTCGGGAACCGGCGTTGGAGGCTTCCAAGACGGGGCCGGGTCCACGGCGGAATTTAGCTCCCCTACTGGCGTGGCGATAGGCGTCGAAGGCAATGTCTATGTAGCGGATCAGGGGAATAACCGTATCCGGAAGGTCACCCAAGACGGCGCCGGAACAATCAGCGTAAGCACCTTGGCGGGAACCGGCGTTGGAGGCTTCCAAGACGGGGCCGGGTCCACGGCGGAATTCAGCTCCCCTACTGGCGTGACGATTGACGCCGAAGATAATGTTTATATTGCGGATGCGGGTAATCTCCGTATCCGGAAGATTAGGCAAAACCCTAACGGAACGGCCAGCGTAAGCACGCTGGCGGGGACCGGCGATGTCAGCTTCCAAAACGGGGAAGGATCCGTCGCGAAATTTCGCAACCCCTTTGGCTTAACAGTCAATACAGAAGGTGATGTCTATGTAGTGGATTACTATGATCACCGCGTCCGGAAAATCACGCAAGAAGCCGTCTTGTCCGGAACCCCGAACATGCCCGGAGACTACTCCGTTGTTTTAAAACTTAAGGACGGGGAAGAAGGCTATATAGATCAAACTTTTACGATCAAGGTGAAAGACGTCACGGCGCCACAAGCCGTATCTTACGTGCCCTCTCAGGGTGGATCGGGTATAAGCATTCCGAACAAACTGACGATCACTTTTGACGAGGATATACGGGCGGGAACAGGAAGCGTATCAATCATAAGAAACTCTGACGATGTTATCGCCGAAACTATCCAAGCGGGCGGTTTTTCCGTCAACGGGAAAATGGCGACCATCAATTTGACTGCCAACCTAAAGAAAGGCGAAGTCTACCACGTGTTGGTGACGGCGGGCGCCTTCGAAGACCTATCGGGGAATCCCTTCACCGGGATTTTGGACAAGGCAGTCTGGACGTTCGAAACACGGAAACCGCCCAAATTCACCAGTGTCCCGGCGACGGAGGTAAACGCAGGGACTACTTACCGTTACGAGGCCAGAATTGCCTATGCGGACATTTCTCAGCTGGATATAAGCGCTTCGACACTTCCGGATTGGCTGAGCCTGAAGGGCGAGACAAACGTAAGTACCCTTGCGGGAACTGGCGTTAAAGACTTCCAAGACGGGGACGGAACCACGGCGAAATTCAAACATCCTGCAGACGTAGCGATTGACGCCGAAGGCAATGTCTACGTTGCGGATCGGTCGAATCACCGCATCCGGAAGATAATCCAGAACTCTGATGGCACGGCCAGCGTAAGCACCCTTGCGGGAACCGGCGATAAAGGCTTTCAAGACGGGGCCGGATCCACTGCGCAATTCAACTACCCCACCAGCCTGGCGGTGGACGCCAAAGGTAATATCTATGTGGGAGACCAATTCAATCATCGTGTCCGGAAGATAATCCAGAACTCTGACGGAACAACCAGCGTAAGCACCCTTGCGGGAACCGGTAATAAAGGTTTCCTGAACGGGGAGGGAACCACGGCGAAATTCAACGAAGTTGGAGGTATAGCAGTCGACGCCTCAGGAACAGTCTATGTGGCGGATCAGGGAAATCACCGCATTCGGAAGATAACCCAGAACCCTGACGGCACGGCCAGCGTAAGCACCCTTGCGGGAAGGAATAAAGGTTTCCGGGACGGGGACGGAACCACGGCGAAATTTGACATCCCCTATGGCGTGGCGGTTGACGCCGAAGGTAATGTCTTCGTGGTGGACAGGTCAAATCACCGTATCCGAAAGATTACCCAAAACCCTGATGGAACGGCCAGCGTAAGTACCCTTGCGGGCGCCGTCGATGGAGGCTTCCAAGACGGAGAAGGGCTTACGGCGAGATTCAACTTCCCCAGAGGAGGGGCGTTGGACGCCGAAGGCAATGTTTATGTGGGGGACCGAACGAATCACCGCATACGGAAGATAATCCAGAATCTCGACGGAACGGTAACCGTGAGTACTCTTGCGGGCGCCGGCAAGGGTGGCTTCCAAGATGGGGACGGAGCCACGGCGCAATTCGATGCCCCTTACGGTGTGGAATTAGACGCCGAAAACAATGTTTATGTAGCGGACTTCTGGAACCAACGTATCCGGAAAATAACACAACAAGCCGTTTTGTCCGGAACTACGAGCGTTCTTGGAGACTATCCCGTAACCTTAAAACTTAAGGACGGGGAAGGAGGCTATATAGATCAAACTTTCACTATCAAGGTAAAAGACGCTACGGGACCACAAGCGGTATCTTACACACCCTCTCCGGGCGTATCGGGCATAAGTATTCCGGACAAACTGACAATCGCTTTTAACGAGGATATACAGACGGGAACGGGAAGCGTATCGGTCATAAGAAACTCTGACGGTGTTATTGCCGAAACTATCCAGGCTAGTGGTGTTTTCGTCAACGGGACAACGGCAACCATCAATCTGGCAACCAATCTAGAGAAAGGCGAACCCTACCATGTGCTGGTGACGGCGGACGCCTTTGAGGACCTGTCGGGTAATTCTTTTGCCGGGATTTCGGACAAGACGGTCTGGACATTCGAAACGGTGCAGAAGGCTGTGCCTACAATTAATTTCTCCGATATCCAGAAAACGTACGGAGATACGGACTTCAACCTGTCCGCCACTTCGAATTCAGAAGGTGCCCTCCAGTACAGTATTGTAGGAGACGGTAAAGGCGCCTCACTATCAGGGACTGGCAACAAAACCATAAGCTTGGGGGACGCTGGAACTCTGACCCTGAAAGTGAAAATCGCCGAAAGCGACGATCATTTATCCGGTGAAAAAACTGCCGTCTTGAAAGTGAATAAAAAAGCACTGACCGTGACCCCCGAAGCTGGACAGTCCAAAGTCTACGGGCAAACCGATCCGGAACTGAAGTACACGGCTTTAGGACTCGTGAATGGCGACGCGCTTACCGGTTCGTTGAGAAGGGAATCGGGCGAGAATGCGGGAAGCTACGCTATCAACGCAGGAGACCTGAGCGCCGGAAACAACTACACGGTGAGCTTCGGCGGTGCCGAATTCAAGATCGAAAAGAAGGCTCTGACCGTTACTCCCGAGGCCGGACAGTCCAAAGTCTACGGAGAGGCTGACCCTGAACTGAAGTACACGGCCGTAGGACTCGTGAACGGCGATGCGCTTACCGGTTCGTTGGCAAGGGAAGTGGGCGAGAATACGGGAAGCTACGCTATTAAGGCAGGAGACCTGAGCGCCGGAAACAACTACACGGTGAGCTTCGGCGGTGCCGAATTCAAGATCGAAAAGAAGGCTCTGACCGTTACTCCCGAGGCTGGACAGTCCAAAGTCTACGGGGAGGCTGACCCGGAATTGAAGTACACGGCCGTTGGGCTTGTGAGTGACGATGCGCTTACCGGTTCGTTGGCAAGGGAATCGGGCGAGAATGCGGGAAGCTACGCTATCAACGCAGGAGACCTGAGCGCCGGAAACAACTACACGGTGAGCTTCGGCGGTGCCGAATTCAAGATCGAAAAGAAGGCTCTGACCGTTACTCCCGAAGCCGGACAGTCCAAAGTCTACGGGGAGACTGACCCTGAACTGAAGTACACGGCCGTTGGACTCGTGGAAGGCGATGCGTTCACAGGCGCATTGGCCAGGGAAGGGGGTGAGGACGTAGGAAGCTATGCTATTAGCGCAGGAGATCTGAGCGCTGGAAATAATTATGCAACAAGTTTCGGCACTGCCGAATTCAAGATCGATAAGAAGGCTCTGACCGTTACTCCCGAGGCTGGACAGTCCAAAGTCTACGGGGAGACTGACCCTGAACTGAAATATACGGCTTTAGGGCTTGTGAGTGGCGACAAGATGACGGGCGCATTGGCCAGAGAAGCGGGTGAGGACGTAGGAAGCTATGCTATTAGTGCAGGAGACCTGAGTGCTGGAAACAATTATGCGACAAGCATCGAAACCGCCGAATTCAAGATCGAAAAGAAAGCCTTGACCGTTACTCCCGAAGCTGGACAGTCCAAAGTCTACGGGCAAACCGATCCGGAACTGAAGTACACGGCAGTAGGGCTCGTGAACGGCGACGCGCTTACCGGTTCGTTGGCAAGGGAAGCGGGCGAGAATGCGGGAAGCTACGCTATTAAGGTAGGAAACCTGAGCGCCGGAAACAATTATGTGACGAGCATCGAAACCGCCGAATTCAAGATCGAAAAGAAGGCTCTGACCGTTACTCCCGAGGCTGGACAGTCCAAAGTCTACGGGGAGATTGACCCTGAACTGAAGTACACGACCGTAGGACTCGTGAACGGCGACGCGCTTACCGGTTCGTTGGCAAGGGAAGTAGGCGAGGACGTGGGAAGCTACGCTATTAAGGTAGGAAACCTGAGCGCCGGAAACAATTATGCGACAAGCATCGAAACCGCTGAATTCAAGATCGATAAAAAGGCTCTGAACGTTACTCCCGAGGCTGGACAGTCCAAAGTCTACGGGGAGATTGACCCTAACCTGAAGTACACGGCCGTAGGGCTCGTGAGTGGCGACAAGATAACGGGCGCATTGGCAAGGGAATTGGGCGAGAATGCGGGAAGCTACGCTATTAAGGCAGGAGACCTGAGCGCTGGAAACAACTACACGGTGAGCTTCGGTACCGCCGAATTCAAAATAGAGAAGGCAACGTTGACTTTAAGTGCCGATGACAAAGAAAGATCTTTTGGCGCAAATAATCCCGAACTGACTTTCACTGCTTCGGGCTTCCGTTTTGACGATGGTATGGACCTGCTGAATCCAACTCCTAATTTAAGTACGGATGCCGACAAAAATTCGGAGCCGGGAGAATACACTATCGAACTGTCCGAAACAACGGCCCCCAATTACATGGTGGTTCGGGAACTAGGCACGCTAACCGTCACTTCTGAAGGATATTATCCCGAATTGGATATACCGACTATGATCATACCGAACGGCAACGGCATGAATGACGTATGGGATATCCGAAATACGGAGTTCTACTCGTGGGTGCGGGTTTCGGTGTTTAGCCAACAGGGCGAAATGGTCTATCAAGAAGACCAGTACGGCCCTGACAACCCTTGGGACGGTGACGTTGATGGAGGCGTTTATGTCTTTGTGATCGAAACAAGCCGAGGTAAAGTGTACAAAGGTCAAATCACGGTAAAGAAATAAAATGAAAAAGCATATAATCGTTTTGTGCCTTCTTATGACGGCTGTCTATTTTGGTGTCGACGCCCAGAGTAGGGTTACGTTCCGGCAAGCCTTCCAGACTCCCCATGTGATCAACCCCGCCTTTTCGGGCATAAACCCCTATTGGTCCGTACATGCGAACTACGGGCAGGTGGGAGTGGGCGACGGCCTCACCAACAGCACTTTTCAGGTAGCTGCCAACCTGTCGTTTTCATCTGCTGAGGGCTGGAAGAGGCGGTCTGGGCGCACCGACAGACAGGCCTTTATGAAACGCCATGGCCTGTCCCTGAGCTTGGGACAGCAACGTTTCGGAGAAATCGTCCGCACAATGCCTCAGCTGAGCTATGGCGTGCACATACCCTTGAGCCGAAAAATGATGTTGGCGGCGGGAGCCGGAGGGCTGTACTTTACCGAACGAGTCGACGTGCAACAGTTGTATGTCCGGGATCCCCAGGACCCAGACTATATCGAGTTCCTTAATAATGACGGCAAACGCAAGGAGTACGGGCTTAGAGTGGGCGTGGCGTTGTACGCGTCTAATTATTACGTGGGCTACGCCCTTTCCAGAAGGTTGGTGGCCACGGGGTACGAGCTTCAAAGGGAGAGGGACTTGGACGAGCACATCATTTCGGCGGGTTACCGACAAGCGTTGAACGAGGATTTCCAATGGCTCTCATCCACTGTCCTGCGTATAGATGACGAAGCGGATTTTCAACCCTCGTTCTCTTCCCAAATCCAGTATCGGAGGACGTTCCGGGCCGGGTTGCTCTACAGCCACGACGAGGCATTGACTTTCTTGACGGGTTTGACCTACAAAGACAAGTACCGGATTGACATGACTCTGTCGAGGCCAATGAAGACGGAATACAACTTCACACAAAACAAATCAATGGTTGAGGTGGCGCTTAGCATATTCTTCAAAAGACGTTCAGGACAGCAGAGGCATTTTTGGTAGGTGTTAGGATTTAGTTTATCCGGTGATGAAAAAGTAACAGTACGCTGTGACGTTTGCTAATTGTTATTGATTTATTTATCATTTGATATGGATCCACTTATCCGATATAGGTAGAGACAGGGTATGCCCTGTCTCTACATGATAAACGCAAAGCCTAAAAACTCAATTCAAGATCACCCCTCAAACCAAGTTGAAAGGTCAATATCGCCATCTACAAACTGATCCATCTTGGCTACGAAATCCTGAAGGTGAGTGTTATTCATGTGTTTCTGCCAAAGGTCATGGCTCGTCCAGTTTTCATAAAACATAAATTCGCCTTCGTTGTCCGTATTCACGTGAAGACGATATTCAAGGCACCCTTCCTCTTTTAATGTGATAGGAATCAATGCTTCAAGGGCTTTTCTCGTTTCTGATTCTTTACCCTTTTGCGCTTTAAGTTTGGCTACAATCGTTAATTTTTTCATGATGACAGTTATTTGATTTTTTGAATGTTACAAAGGTATACGACCTTAGGTCATAGATTGACGTATATAAATTGGCTTGGTATGTATATAAAAAGGTTTGTGGCCGTTACTCTTTATGAATAAGAAAGGAAAAGGCTAATATTGTTTCAATATTACATCATAAAGTAGCGAGCGATGGATACCGAACACACCTTTGAGCCTTTTGAGATACACGTACAGGAACTAGACACATGGACTAAGCGACCGCACCGACATAATTTTTTTGAATTGGTTTATATCGACAAAGGGAGGGGGGAACAATGTATCAATGACAAAACTTTCGAATACAAAGAGGGGAACGTTTTCTTGCTTCCGCCATTGGATTGTCATTCGTTTAAAATACACGAGAAGACGACTTTCTATTTTATCCGCTTCACTGATTTATACTTTTCGAAAGAAGCTCTTAGAGGGAATTATAACGAATGGTTCAAAAAGCTCAGTTACATACTTTCAAACTATAACAAAGTGGCTGGCGATGTGATCAAAACGCGTTCTTGTCTTGAAAGGCAGTTACTCGTGAGCCTTATAAAACAAACCTACCAGGAATACCTTAGCAAAGACAGTTATTCGGCTGTCATTATTGAGAGTCTGATGGTTACGATTTTGAATATTTTGGCCCGAAACATCGAAAAGAAATACATTGACGAAGGGCATTCTGAAGATCACCGTTTCGGTGAAATCATACGATATATTCAGAACAATATCTATGATAAACACAAAATAAGCGTTGATCATTTGGCCGATCATTTTCACATTTCTCCAACATATTTCAGCGAATACTTCCGTAAGCATTCACCGCATACCTTTCAAGAATATGTGATGAAATCGAAATTAAAACTAGCGGAAAGCTACATCCGGCACAGTGAATACACAATCAAAGAAGTCGCTTATATTCTTGGCTTTACAGACGCCAGTCACTTGTCAAGAGCTTTCAAAAAGAACTATGGCATGACAATACAGGAATTCAAATCAGGCAAGCAACCATTTTGCGATAATTAGAAAAGGACGGGCTACCCCTTTGCGTCGATTTTTTTAATTAATGATCATGCTCATCACCCTCTTCCTCAATAAGGATCTGGGAGACGTGTTCCGCTATGTTGCCACTCTTGTCCAATACTGAAATGTGCAGGTGGTATTCGCCGTGCTTTACTTCGGCGGGAATCATTATTTCGATTTTGTCTTTTTTCCAATCAAGGTTATGAGTCGTACCGCTGATCTGCACGACCTTGTTTAGGTTATATGGGTCTTCGTGGCCTTCTGAATATTGGCGGAGATTTATTGTGTTTTGGACTAGGCTGTGGGAATGTGAGTGGCCGTCGCCCGCATAGTGAATGTCAACTTTGTAGCTTGCCAAGCCCTTGTTGTCTGTGAACTTGGCTTTGAGGTTGATGGACCCTCGGCCGTTTTCGGTTTCTTAGCAGGATGCGTTGGCCATTTGGCCGTAACCCCAAGGCAGTATTAGAGAAAGAGATGGAAAATCCAGTGCGTTAGGCATGTCGGATTTTTTGCGTTATCCTAGGGCGATGCCTTAGGTTGGTGAATGTAGGACCTTTGGCCTATGAAATTTGTGGCGATTAAATCGGTTTGGAGCTTGCCGGTGGATGTAAAGTATATGTTTTTTTGTGTAGTTTAGGAAGCAAAAAGATTGGTCGATAAATTTATTTTTCAAGTTATAAATGACATTATGAAAAAAGATGTTGTAAAGGTAAGTTTTTCAGAGCTCCGATCCGCCTATGAAGAAGTTATCTCTTTTGTAAGTTATTATAGTTGTATGGACGTCCCTCATACACAGGAAACAAGATTAGAAAAAGACTTGTGTTTTTCAGGGTTAGATAGTTTTTCATTACTTGAGATGTTTTCAAAAAAATTTAATGTAAGCTTTGACGGAGTGGATCTTGATAAGTACTTAATGCCTGAATTTGGTGGATCCAGAGGGTGTTTTCGTCTTTTATTATTTCCTGTTTTTTTGCCATACGCTATTGTCAAATACATAATTGGGCTTTTTGTATCACTATTCTCTGAAAAATTATCGACGCATATCAGATTATATGATATTCCTATTTTCAGAATAGCTGACAGGAAGGATATTTCATTGGGAGATCTGACAACTTCAGTACTATTGAAGAAGTTCACTGAGAGAGAGAATATAGTATTCGTAATTGGCTAAAAAAATCCCTGGTTTGGTTAAGATTTTATCCGTCCGTTCCAAGCCTAGAGGCTTGAAACGGCTGGCTATTAAACGAGTGGGGTGAGTCCATCTCCTTATGAGGGTTGTGCAGTTATTTTGCTTCTCGGATGACAGTGAAGCCTATTCCTCGTCCTTATTTCGACTTACTTTCAATACAATTTTCCCAATATGTTTTTTAGCTAAAAAAGCTTTTTGTGCATCAACTATTTCCTCAAGTGAAAATATATTGCTCACCAATGGCTTGATGTTTCCGCTCTCAATATGGCTAACTAAGTTTGAGAATACATTTTTCTCCAAAACTGTACACCCAAAAAAACTCAAATCCTTAAGATAAAGCCTTCTCACGTCCAATTCAACATGAGGCCCTGCGATTGCTCCTGCGACTACATATCTGCCAAACGGCTTGAGTGCTTCTATCAATTCTGGAAATTGTTTTCCCGCAGCTAAATCAATTACCACATCAATACGATCTACCCCTAGGGTTGATACAATACTTTTATCTCTTAACAGGACTTCGTCTGCTCCAAGATTTAGAATATCGCTTACTTTTGATTCGCTTGTTATACCAATCACTTTTGCCCCTCGCGCTTTTGCCAATTGTACAGCCGCGGAACCTACACCTCCAGATGCCCCCGTTATTAGTACGGTATCTTTTTTGCCGACATTAGCTCTTGTCAGCATATTTTCAGCCGTTGAATATGAACATGGAAATGATGCCAATTCAACATCTTTTAGCTTACTATTGATTTTATACGCATGTTCGCTATCAACGACGGTGTACTCTGCAAATCCACCATTGCACTCGGATCCAAAATACCACGATTGGGGCAAGGTCTCTCCTTTTGCTCTTCTTAAACAGGGTTCTATCAATACCCTCTCATTCAGACGGTCCTCTTTAACATCTTTACCAACCGCAACTATCCGACCGCATACATCCGCTCCTTGAATTCTTGGGAATTCAATTGCGTTTCCTGACCAAGTGGCGTCCTCACTATCATTACCTGATTTGGAATACCAAGCTAACCGAGTATTTATATCCGTATTATTTATTGCGGCGGCACCGACTTTTATTAAAACTTCCGTTGGTCCGGGACTTGGGACTGGAATATCTTCACGTATTTCTAATACGTCAAACGATCCGTGTCCATTCAAATATACCCCGCGCATTTTCTCTGGTATTATACTCATATTTTGATTGCTATTTTTTAATCTTATGCTATAACATATCAATAACAGGAATTCCTGCTATTTTCTATGCGCAAAGATACCTTGGTTGTTTAAGAAAAGGATCTATAGCACAAAAAAACGAAGCGCTCAACCCCAAGATAAGGGGTTGGGTGAATTATTACAGACGTTTCAGCAAGATCGCTATAACCCGTTCATGGGTTTTTGGAATTCATATGGTCTCATGGCTTTTCCATCGAGGGCGCGCGCCATGAAAACAAGTATCTTTTTTCTTGGCACTTGCAGAGAGATTTTTCTTTTGCGCCATATTAATGATCATGCTCATCACCCTCTTCCTCGATAAGGATCTGGGAGACGTGTTCCGCTATGTTACCGCTTTGGTCCAATACTGAAATGTGCAGGTGGTATTCGCCGTGCTTTACTTCGGCGGGAATCATTATTTCGATTTTGTCTTTTTTCCAATCAAGGTTATGAGTCGTACCGCTGATCTGCACGATTTTGTTTAGGTTATATGGGTCTTCGTCTCCTTCTGAATATTGGCGGAGGTTTATTGTGTTTTGGGCTAGGCCGTGGGAATGTGAGTGGCCGTCGCCCGCATAGTGAATGTCCACTTTGTAGCTTGCCAAGCCCTCGTTGTCTGTGAACTTGGCTTTGAGGTTGATGGCCTCGCCCGTGTGGAGTACCTGCAAGGTGTGTCCTTCGAAGGTTTCGGTAATATCACTGGCGATTACGTCGCTGATCACCGGTTTGGTGAAATCGTCGTCGGAATCGCTGGAGCATGACTGTGCCGTAATTCCTGCGAAAAGGAGGAAGTAGAGAATCGTCTTTTTCATTATTGGTTATGTTTCCCGAAAAGGAGGTTTCGGACAATGTGAGTTTTATTCCTTTTGTGTCTGCTTTTTTATGCAGACAGGAAATGCCCGACCACTAAGTGTCGGTGTGGGGATTGATTATTCTGGATATCCTTATGCATTTCGACATAATTATTGGCATTTAAAAGACGACATCCCGAAACCATAAACAGCTTGCTTAATAACTAGCTCCGGTGTTACTTTTTCAGATGAAAAAGTAACCAAAAAATCTTCTAAATACGGCTACAAATTTTTCTTCCATCCAAAAGCATTGCGGTTATGGAAGAAAAATAAAGGCCTGAAATTAGTTTTTTGGAACGCATTGGATTCAATAATCTCATAGCCTATGAGACGAATAAAACAAGGGTGATTTTTTTCAGGTGTATAGTTTGGTATAGGATCGGTGTTTCTACCTATGGTTGCACCTGATAGGAGGAGTGGGGATCTGAAAAATATGGGACTTCGTTTTTACACAAAGTCCCTTTCGATTGTTAATTCTTCTCAGTGATCGTGGTCTTCGCCTTCTTCCTCAATGAGGATTTGAGAGATATGCTCGGCTGAGTTTCCACTTTCATCCAATACCGAAATGATCAGGTGGTATTCGCCATGCTTTACTTCGGCTGGGATAACCACTTCTATCTTGTCCTTTTTCCAGTCAAGATTATGTACCGTACCGCTGATCTGTACAATCTTGTTCAGTTTATAAGGATCCTCTACAGAAGCCATACGGAGACTTCCGGTGTTTTGGGCCACGCTATGGCTGTGGTCATGCCCTTCGGCGAAGTGAATGTCCACTTTGTAGCTCGCTAGGCCTTCGTTGTCAGTAAACTTGGCTTTGAGGTTGATGGCCTCGCCTGTGTGGAGTACCTGAAGGGTTTCACCTTCTACGGTTTCTGTGATGTCGCTGGCAACCACGTCGCTGATAACGGGTTTTGTAGAGTCATCATCTGAGTCGCTGGAGCAAGACTGAGCAGTTATTCCGGCGAAAATCAAGAAATAGAGAATGGTCTTTTTCATTTCTAATCGTATTTCCGAAGCTGTTATTCGGGTTGTGGTGAATGTTTCTTTTTATGTTAATCTTATTCCCTGTGTCTTATGGAGCTTGGAAGCTCCCTTTAGGTACAGACACAAGGCTGGAGCCTTGCGTCGGCATATGCTTTTCTGTGTTACCAGTTTAGGTACTATTTACTTTTTACTCTATTGTATTCAAAATCAATAAGAAGCCAATCGCCACTCTAGCTTGATCTGGAAGTTTCGGCCCTGTTCGGGAAGTTCCAGTATACGGTAGCGACTCAGGTGTTTCATATAGTTAGTGTCGAGCAAGTTGTTGGCGTTGAACGACAGCCTGACGTCGTGATGGCGGAGCTTAAGCGTAGTGCCCATATAGGCGTCCAAGAGGGTGAAACCTTCGGTAGCCGGTTCGTTGCGGTCGACTCTGTCTTGGTCGGTTGCCAGTGTGTAATTCAGACCCACATAGGGTTTTATTTTTGAAGAAACCGGATGGCGGTACTCCACTCCCAACATACCCGAAAGAGGCGGAGTAAACGGTAGCGGTCTGTTATCGTCCAAGTTTTGGGCGTAAACGTAATCCGCCGAAACGGTTGTGTTGAACCGCTCGGACCATTCGATGTCGGCTTGAACTTCGAAGCCGGTATGCAAGGCCTTGTTTGACTTGTATCTGTATATCTGTCCGGCGCCGGAAATGTCAGAGAACTCGCCGGTCGGGCTTAGGTAATTGAAATTGTCAAAGTAATTGAGGAACAGGTCCGTGTGTACGGACAGGATACCTTTTTGGAAACCGACGGAGAGGTCGGATTGGTAACCCGTTTCGGGGTCCAGCGTGGCGTCGCCTTGGATATAGCGGAACGTACCGTGGTGAACCCCGTTGGCGAAGAGTTCGGCGGGGTTGGGGAAGCGGTAAGACCTTCCTACGTTTAGCGCCAAGTCCCAATCGCCTTCGGTATAGCGTGCGCCTATGCTGGCTGCTACTCCAAAATATGTGTTTTCAGTGTCTTTGGCCCGCTTCCAGTATTGGTCGGGCTGGACTGGGTCGTAGTACAGCGTGTCAGTGTATTCGTACGCTTCGATGGAGGCGAAGTCGGTCCTTACGCCACCCGAAAGTGTCCATGATTCGGCCAGGTCTTTTTCCATCAGCCAATAAGCTCCCGCCTCGTATTTCCGGTATTCCGGAATCAGGAATTCGAAGCCGTCTCGCTCGTTATGTTGGGCCGAAAGGTCAACGCCAACGGTGTGTCTGAGGCCCTCGCCGGTGGTTTTGGCCGTTAATTCCCCGCTGTAAGTTTGCAGAATCAGGCCGTTGGCCAAAGGATCTGTTAAGGTAACCGGGCGCCCGTGCGACATAGGTTTGGATTCTTCCCTACGGCGGTTGCGCTGATAGGCTACGGTGCCGGTAATCTCCAAGCCGGGAAGGTTATATTCTCCGTTTACCGATACCTGCGTGTGGCGGTTGCGTTGGCGTGGCACGTCCGGATAACGGCTTTCTTTGGCATAACCGTCGAGCATACGCCCGCTCGGCGTTCCTACGGCGCCCGGGAAAAGGCCCATAGTTTGCTGATAGTCCGATATTTTCAGTTCGATTTCTCCTTTGTCAAAATGCTTTCCGAAGGTGGACGAGAAGCTTTTTTCCTCGCCGGAAGTATTGGCCAATACGCCGTCTTCCAGCTTGTAAACGTATCCGAGATAGTGGTACTCGTCGGCAGGTACTCTGTAGTTGCCGAAGGAGTGGTACGATACGTTAATATCAGTATAGAAGTCCGCTTGGTGAGTGGCGACGTTTGCCGACATTCCCAACGAACGGTTATTGCTTCGGTATACGGTCGATACGCCGGCGGTTGTCTTGCCGGCCGGAGGTGGTTCTTTGGCTTTGATATTCACCACGCCGCCTATTCCGTCGGAACCGTAGCGGAAAGCCACCGGACCTTTGACTATCTCCACTTCGCCTACGGCATTAGGATCTATCTGCACGCCGTGGTCATTTCCCCATTGGTGGTCTTCGCGTTTTACGCCATCAGTATTCAGCACGATCCGGTCGCCGGACATTCCGCGTATCACGGGTTTGCTTATGCCCACGCCCACGTTCATAGTCCCTACACCCGCCACTTTCTCTGTCAGTTCGAAGAGCGTGTTGCCGGCGTGTCTGCCCAAGTCTTCGGCGCTGGTGATTTGCGCTCCAAAGGTACTTCCCACATCATGCTCCCTTTCGCCCTTTACGGTCACTTCTCCCAATTCCAGCAAAGAGGGTTGCATCCTTACGGTTATTTCGCCTGTGGATTTAGATCCTTTGGTTTGGAGAATCGTGTCGGCGTAACCGACCATTTTGAAGTATAAAGCGCTGTTGTTTTTTGGAAAGCTGATCCGAAAACGTCCGCCGTGATCCGTTACCGCCTTGGCATCCATACTTTTCGTAAAGACGAATACACCTTCAAGCGCTTTGCCATCGGTGGAGTCCAGAACGCGACCTTTGAGCGTAACGTTTTGAGCTATGGCCGGAATGGAGAGGAGTAAGAGAAATACGTACGTTATTATCGGTTTTATCATGTCGTGCTTATGAAACTATGTTGCAAATATAACGAGATGCAATAGTGTTGCAAATAATTCCAAAGAATAAATAGTAAAAGATTTTGTGGGAGGAGGGGGCGTTTCTAAAGCCGAATCGTTTACGGAAAGGTCATGAGCACTCATAAATGCAGCCGACTTTTAAAAAACTCCTTGATAAGATTCAAAAGGTGCTTTCAATCAGGCAATAGACCTCCGCCAAGATAATAATGAGGCCGTTGGTAAGAATGGATCTATAAGTAAGGAGGAAATTTTTTATTCTGGTAAAGAGTACACACTAATAAAAGTGCGGAAGGGACGTGCGTACGTCGGCGTTTATCAAATTTTATACATCTTAATCGGGAGGGAAAATGGAACAAGGGAAAAGCCCAAACCAAGGAAGCGGGAAGAAAGAGTCTGCGAATAATATTTTTTGGAATTTGGCGGGTTTCAAGCCTGAGATTATTTCCAAGCTTAGGGTAGAGAAGTACTATGCCGGCATTATAGGTTTGTTACTGTTGTTGGTGGGCATTTATGCGGCGATGGCCTGGACCTTCTTTTTTCAGACGGTGACGGAAAACGCTTACGTCCCTGTGATCGGCGGGTTGTTTATGGGCTTTTTTGTCATTTGTTTTGACAGGGCGCTGATCGCGTCTATGGCTACCGGCAAGCCCAAAGCCTTTCCTTTGCTTTTTCGGGTAACCTTGGCGCTGTTGCTCGGCGTGTTTCTTTCCCAACCCATGATCCTGAAGTTTTATCAGCCGGAGATTAAGCGCGAAGCGAATTTGCTTTATCTGGAAGACGTACAGAAACGGCGGGAGGAACTGATGAAAGTGCATAAGCCGGCATTAGATGATTTGGCGAGGCAGGAAGAGGTTCTGGGGAAGCGTCTCGCGGATAAAGAGGCATTGTTGGTGGCGGCCGAGAAGGAATTTATGTCGGAGATGGACGGATCCGGCGGAACGGGGAAATGGGGCTATAACAAAGTGGCCAAAGCCAAGGAAAAGATCGCTAACCGGCACCGGGAAGAGTACGACAGAATGAAGGCCGATTTGGATCCGGCAATAGGCAGAATCCGTCAGTCCATTGACTCGATAAACGCATTCGTGGGGAGCGATGTGGCTACTTTTAGGGAAAACAACGAATACTTCGGTACGCTGATGCAGGTGCGGGCGCTGGAATCGCTGATGGCGAAAGACCCAACTGGATCGTTGCGCAGAAGGTATTACCTGTTGTCTTTTATCTTGGTTCTGATCGAACTTTCGGGCCTATTGGCGAAAGTGCTTTTCCGGACAAGGTCTTATAGCGCCCAATTGGATCTGATTACTGAAGGGGAAGTGAAATCGGCGGAAGACGATTTGGCTTTGACCCGGCAGTTTTTGGACGGGGAGCGGGAGGCTAATTCCGAAAGGATAAAAAGCTTTGGCAACGGCAAGGCCGACACCTCGACAAAGGATAGGACCAAGGATTTTTCGGAAAGTATGTTACACCACTGATCACTGTGCCTCTGCGTGTTCTTTGGAATATTGGGCGGGTGTGGTGCCCAGCTCTTTTTTGAAGGCGTTGTAAAATGCGGATTTGGAATTGAATCCCACCTCAAAACCTATGGCGGTGTAGGTGTAGTGCCGGAAGGCTTTGTCCTTGAGTAGGTTTGTCGACTCTTTCACCCTGTAGGTGTTGACGAATTCGTGGAAGTTTTTCCCGAAGCGTTCGTTGATTACCTGTGACAGGTGATGGGAGGGGATTTCTGTCATTTCCGAAAGTCCGGTGATTCTTAGTTGCGGATCCAGATACGGCTTTTTCTCTTCCATAAACCGAGCTAACCGTTGTTGTATTTCCGATGACAACTCTTCGTTAAGGGCCGACCGGGCGTATTTTATGGTTGGCGTTTCGTTGTAATCCGGAGTGGCGTCGGGTAGGTCCGCCCAGTCTTTTCGTAGCTCGTCTATGTGTTTTTTGGAATGTAGCGCATCATAGCCGATTAGGATCAGCAAGAGCATATATGTTAGGTAAAAAGCGTTTTCCAATTCCTGATAAAACGTGGCTCCGTAGAAAGTGCTGTAAACGACCAAAAGTTCCGAAGCGTAGAGAACCATACAGGCCTTTATAAGCAGGCGGGTGATATGCAGGTTAACTTTATGAATGTCCGAGAAGCGGTTCTTTAGTTTTATCTCGTATTGGTTTAGCTCACGCAAAGCCATAATCAGAAAAGCCGAATTGATTACGGCTTCGAACACCCATTCCCATACGTTTTCGTGCACATCAGTCTGGAGTGCCCCGAAGGTGGACCAGTCTATAAATTTTTCGGTGGGGCTGAGCATATAAAAAGGTGTATAGATCAGTACGCTTAGGGCGAAGGGAATTAGGTACAGCAGGTCAAAACGGCGGAGATAGAGTCGGCCTTGGGCCTGACTGCGGGCGTAGATGAAAATTAGCGGACCGTGTAGCAAGGCGAAGGGCTCCAGGGCGTAAAGCAAGTGAGGAGCGTTGCCGATAAGCTTGGTCTCCATCAGAAACCGGAACGTGAGCTCCAGTGTCAGCATGGCGACGAAACCGGTGAGAGCCAAATAACGGCGTATTTTTCCGCTGATACGTGCCAGAAGTATCAGCAATATTAAGCCGAAAAACACTTCGACCAGTGTTATCGCATTCCAAACCCCAATTCCCGACAGTATTTTCATGTTTCGAAATTATGACTCAAAACCCTTTAATCCTGTACCATTGCGGGGTTTTCGGTCCAAAAAGCGGTCCTGACTTATAATCCAATACCGATAGAGCCTGATTTAGGAGTCCTGCGTCCTAATCTGACCCTCCCGTACGGTGAATATCCCCCACTTTTGGGGAAGAAATTATTGCTGTGCGAATAAAATTGGTCAGATGAGAATTGTAAGACAAACATGGTTGGTCCTTAGCGTATTGATGGCGTTTGTTGTACGGCAAATAGCCGTTGCCGTACCGGCGAACACGAAAGATGGAAGACAGAAAGAGGAAGAAAGAATTCTCGACGCTGTAATTGTGGGCGGAGGTTTTAGTGGCTTGACCACCGCTTATAAATTGCGGAAGAAGGATATCCTTTTATTGGAAAAAGAAGCGACGCTCGGTGGCCGTTGCCAATCGGGAAGTTGGAACGGGTTTCATTACCCTAAGGGGACCGAGTATATAGGCAAGCCGGAAGGGGGTATGAAGCGGTTTTTCCGGCGTGTGGGTATTAAGGCGATTCCCGTCCCGCCACCTACCGACGGCACCGCCTATCAGGGAAAGTTGTACTTGGGAGCCGATATGTTGGGGTATCTTAACGAAGAGGAAAAGCGATCGTATTATCGGCTGAACCGAGACTTGACTAGGCTTAACAAATCGGGAGTTGAGGATGCTATTTTCTGGGATCAGGAAGACTTGGCGGAATACGAGGCGATGGATACCGTGAATCTGGGCCAATGGATGGAACGGGAAGGGTATAGCCCGTTAGTCAGAAAGTATGTGGATGTGGAAAATCGTGGTCTGTTCGGAACCGATAACGCCAATTATTCGCTGTTTTACAACGTCCCGGAAATGGCCTTTAATATGCCCTTTGAGAAAACGGCCGGAATCAGTGAAGTGTATTCTTTTGAGCACGGGATGTATAGCGTGGTGGAAGCCGTAGCCCAAAAGATTGAGGGGAAATATAAAACCGGCGCTTCGGTAACGGAAGTGAAAGTGAATTCTGAAGGTCTGGCCGTAGTTCGGTATCTGGAAAACGGCAAAGAGCGGAAGGTAAAAGCCCTGACGGTGGTAATGTGTACGCCGGCTCAGGTAACGGAAAAAATACTGAAGGAGGGCATAAGCCCGAATGCCCGCCGTACGCTTGCGGGGATGGACTATTCGAAATACGTGACCATTAATTTCTTTACGAAAAACCGAAGGCTGGAAAAGGCTTGGGCTGTATCTTGTGTGGACGAGGGGCAGGTGGTGACTATTTACGATGTGATTCGTCCGCAGGTGGAAGACGGTTATCAAGGCAAGTCAATCGTGTCGGTTTATATGGCGCCGGAGCATGCATATGATACGGCATTTCTTCAGCAAACGGACCAACAGCTTTTGGATAATGCCTACCGGACTTTTAACCGATATTTTCCCGGATTTGAGTCGGAGGTGTTGGGGCATGACATCACGCGTTTCGATTACGCGTTTCCCGTTTTCAATCCGGGATATTCGCAAAAAGTAAGGAGCTTGTATAATGACCCGAGTTTACGAGGCCCGGTTTTTTTGGCAGGTGACTTTATGGTTTACGCCACGGTGGATGGAGCTATGATTAGCGGAAATCGCGCAGCCAAGGGTGTGTTGAGATATTTGAGAGGGAAAAAGTAACTGGTTGGTCTTAGGTCTTGCGATAAGTGTCTCTTGGTTCTTATTTGCAAAACGTAGAGACAAAAAGCCGTTTGTCTCTACGTTTTACTTTTTTACCACGATACGGTACGCTCCGTATAAGAAGGCGTCGATTTTATAATATTTCCGGATTCGTCGAATTCCAACGGGTCGATCACCAATAGGGGCGCTTTGTGGTTTCGGCTTTGTCCGTGGCACGAGAGCCAAAGGTTTCCGTCAGGGCCTTCGAATATTTGGTTATGGCCAACGGCGTTGTATGGCGAGTTCGGGTCGTCGGTGTACTCGAAGCCGCGGCTTTCCGTAAGGCCTTTGTTTTGTCCGCCGTAGATGGGGTTTTGTTTGGCTTTGGTCCAAGGGCCCGCTATATTTTTGGCTGTCGCGTAGCCGATTTCGTAGCCCCGGGTCCAGCTTGAGTAGAAGAGGTAATACGTGCCTTTGCGCTTGATTACGTAGGCGCCCTCTATGCCGGCCGAATCCCATTCTTTGTATGTCTTGATCTTCTTTTCGTTTCTGCCGTAGCGAAAAACCAACACGGGGTTGTTCTGCTCGTCCATTTCGTATTCCACGTCGCCGGAAGTGATGGCGCTGATCGGCTTGGAGGTGAATTTGCCCGTAGCCAAATCAATCTTAGCCGAACCCATCCAGAAAGATCCGTCACTAAGCACTTCGTGCCAGAAAGCGTAGGTTTGTCCGTCGTCGTCTTCGAAGAAGGTTAGGTCATTGCCGCGGGCCAGCGGTTTGTCTTCGGTCACTACGGTGTAAGGGCCCTCGATTTGGTGGGCCACCGCATAGCCGATATGCTGCCAGTCGTAACCCAAGGCTTTGTTCCGGCAATTGAAGGTGGCGTAGTATTTCCCTTTGATTTTCTGGATTTCGGGCGCCCAAAATCTGCGGTAATACCATTTGGTAGAGTCCGGCCGGCGCACGATATGGTCCACGAATTCCCAGTCCTTAAGATTATCCGACCGATATAGCGGAATGCCGGGATTGAGGTTTCCGTTTTTTTCGGCGCCTTCCCAGTGTGGAAACGCCGTCCCGGTGAGGTACCAAGTCTCGCCGTCGCGTAGCACTTGGCAGTCGCGGAGGCCTTTGGCGTCTATGCCCGACCCGATGGGGTTTTGGTAAGTGAATTGTCCGTGTTTTTCCGGAGCGCAGGCTGTGGCAGAGAGAATCAGTAAAAGATAAATCAGCTGTTTCATAAGTGATACAAAATAAAGTCTAAAAGAAGCCCGAAAACGTGTGTCGGGCCGTGCTTCCCGCGGTATCGATTATGCGTGGGGGTTCCACGGCAGGATAGGTTTTGCCAAATGCTCCACAAGTTACGTAACCGTTGGCTTTGGCTTATGGTGAATATAAGTACTGGTTTTTAAACGATTGGGTTTGATCGGCGGTATCCCCTTTATTTTGGTGGAATGACCCTTTTTTCCTGGTTTCGCTATGTGTTTTACTCCTTCGCTGTTTACCCTCGTTTGCTCATGTTTGTCCTTTTGATTTCTGTTTTAGCTTTTGACAGTTCTGTGTTCTTGTCAGGATCTCTTCTTAATATTCTTATTGGAACAATAGAAGCGGATGGGGATTAACCTTTGGATAAGGTATTCGAACCGAGTTCGTGTTTTATAGAGGTAAATATCGATCTGGGAGCGTTAAGGCTTCCTCCGGAAGCGGGCATTCGATGTCACCGCCCCGGTCGCCTTTTGCGGTGGCGCAGGCGCTTTATACTCCTGAAGAATTCGGCGGAAGGGTTGGGGCGTTGGAGGACGCCGAGCCGGAAGAGCGTTTCGGCGACGAATTTTTTGGGGAAGTGGACCGGACGCTTAGCGAATACGCTCGGGTAAGTGAGCTGGTGGAGCAGTTGGGTAAACTGCCGGCGGAGGTTTCCGGAAAAAAACGCGGAGAACCATGCCCGATACGAATGCGCGAATGGGCGTTTACCAAAGAGCAGCTGAGTGTGTTGGACAGACTGGAACACCGTTGTTACGATTGGCTCAATGGCAAAATCAATTATATGGGACGGCAGAGGCCTTTTGTGGCTTCCGTTCTGGATTTGCTCAACGATATACAGGCCGAGCACGAAAGGCTAACGTACAGGATGATGACCAGGGAGTATAGGCTATGGACGCCGGACTTGGAGGAAGGTTGTGATGAGTACGGCCTAGCCAACGACGCTTGGACGCGCCTTTTGACCGATTCTGGCCGGCTGGTAGTAAGCGTGAGGAATTCGGAGTATACGGAATCGCCACATCAGCGTTTTCCCGGGTTTCGGGCGGTGGCCATGTCGCGTTTGTTGCGTTTGATGAGCCGTCCATTCGGTAGGAACTTGGTGAATCAGCTGGCTTTTGGAGATAAAAAGGTGGCCGTATACCCTAACGACAAACAGAAGGAAGGCGTGGGTGTGGGGATTTGGCGGGGCTCCCGGAAAGGTCCGTATGAGGGGAGGTTCAAGGAACCGCCGACCCGGGAAAAGCCGTTTCCGGAAATGCGGGCCACTGAAGGTTGCGACGCGTTCGTGACCCTCTCCTTGCCCCATAGCCAAGACGCCGGCCGATTGTGTTTTGACGATAGCTGGACCGAAGAGCAGTTCGGGAAATTGGATATAGATTTTGCCACCGCTATGCGCGAAGGCGAGATGCCGGAGGCGGAGGAAGAGGAATTGGCAGTGTCGATACGGGAAAGGCAGGACAGCGACGAGTTGACGGAACTGGCCAAAGGCTTGGGTACGGTCACGCTGTTGCCGGGTTTTTTGTCGTTGGGCCATGAGCTGGGCCACGCCAAGCATATGACGCACGGCGATTACCGTTCGGCCCCCGCGGATCTTTATAATCCGGATAACGGTGCCGAGCGGTTTTGGGGAAATAACGAGGAGCATTTTGCCATTACCCAATACGAAAACAAGATACGGGAAGAGCACGGCCTAAGACCGAGAAAGTGGCATATAATCACCAACTATATGAATGCGAACGTAGCGTTTCCGCGTTTGCCGAAGAAAGATCGGACGATGTTTTTGGCCCGAACGGGCGCTCCGAATTGACGGGGTTATTTAATAAAGGGAATCGTAAACCGTAAGAATTGACTTCAATTAGAATATCGTGCTTGTATTTTTAATTCTGATTTTATCCCTAAAATCAATGTCAATTGTAATATGGGGCAATATAGTACTGTTTTGCTTGTTTGTATATGAATATCTTTATAGGCTAATATTTAACCTACTATTAGCCCATAGAACAATGACAAACAGGATAATTAAAATCAAACACCTTTCCTTTTTCTTTGTATTGCTTTTTCTATCTCAAACTGTATTGGCGCAAATGCCGAATACGATCAGTAAAGCCGAAAAGATCTACGGTCTTTCGAAGTTTTGGCAGGAAGTGAATTACAATCTGAACTTTCGCTCTCCCTGCATTTGGGAGAGCGATTCTTAATGAATATATTTCAGGCCGACCGCAAGGCGTCAAGTTCTTCCATGGCAGCCTTTATCATCTTCAAATACAATTTTGATTTTATCGCAAAGTGATTCAGCTTCTCCTTAACCTTCAGTTTTTCCAGTTTTATGTAGGCGATCATGGAAGCGAAGATGTGGTTCAATTGGGTAATCTCCATCTTTGTGGGAGACTTGCCTAACATCGTGTTTTGCTTGAGCGACTTATGGAACTCCTCGACTTTCCACCGTTTTTGGTAGATCGCTACGATATCCTCGAAAGCCATGTTCTCCCCGTTGGTAACCAGCCATTGTTCCGCGGTCGACCGGTCCCTGTTTGTAAAGACTTGTTTGGCGAGCGTGACAGGAAAATCAACTCCCTTGACCCACACCCGCTTCACTTGACCGCTTTCAATAGGCGCATCCGAAACGTGAATGAATTTGCCCTCGTTTTTGTCCTTTTCGCTCATTGCTATATTCCTGTTGCTCTTCAGCGGGCAAACGAAAACCTTCTTGAGCTTGTAATGAATATACTTCAGCGTATCGCTGGCGGTGAACCACGTATCGAAAAGAATGTACCTGAAAACCAGTTTGTTCAGAAAGTTTAGACGGTGTAAAACTTCCAGTACCATCTCATTTTTCGTTTTCTCGCTTTTACGCTTTTCCTTCCCGTTCTTGTCTATGTATTTCACCGTCTTGTGGACGATCTCATAAGCGACCGGACAGTTAACCGTTTGTCCTTCCACGGTATTGCTCAGAAGAAAGTTAAGGGAGTTGATCCCTTTGACCGCTTTGCCTACAGTATGGTCGAAATGATAAGCTACGATGTCGTTTTCCGAGGAATGAGGCTTGTGGACAATGCAATCGTCGATACTCAAAACCGCCTCTTCGCCCTCAATACTCCTGGCGAAAGACTTCACCTCTTTCCAAAAAGCCTTTTGGTCCATGTCCGGTTGCTTGAGGAGGTCGCTGAAATAATCATGGGGAATCTGATTGTCCAAAGATGCTGAGAGCCCTGTTGAGGTGGCTTGCCCTCGACTGGCAATAAGATAATCCGTGTATAATTCAAATCCGTCTCTCCTTTTCATTTTTCAAAAATCGGTCACTTATCATATAATTTCCAAAATTGCAATAGGAAAGGCGAGCGAAAGGTCAGTTACAATTTTATTTATCTGAATAAAGTTGACCGAAAAGCCTGGGACGCCGAATATAAAAAACTGATAACCGAAGTAGGCGAGACAAAAAATGATTATGAGTATTACCGCCTGTTGGAACGTTTTTGCGCCATGCTAAAGGACGGTCATACTAATGTGTATATGCCTGTAGAGGTTGCGAATAAGCTTTATGGCGTTTATTTCGGTGATTATCGATTTGTGCTTAGCAATATTGACGGCCAAACCGTAGTGACGAGGATCAATAAGGAAAAGATAAAAGAAATACCGCTGGGCACCGTAATCACGGAAGTGAATGGCATGCCTACGGCCGAATATCAGAAGAAATACGTGAAGCCGTATATCTCATCATCGACGGATTATATTGTTGAGGATTACGCCGCTTTTAGATTACTGAAGGCACCGGAAGGCACCAAGCATACGGTGGTGTTCCGTCGCCCTGACGGAAAGGAAAAAACCTTGGAACTGACCTGTGGAAAGGAAAAAGAACTTGCATTATATCCGGAAATGGAGGAATGGAAGCGTTTTGAGTTCAAATGGCTGAAAAAAGGGGTGGCGTATATTTCCCTAAACTCTTTCGGCAGTCCGGAAATCATAGACATGTTCAAAAAGAAATTGCCGGAAATATACAAAGCGAAGAAGTTGGTTGTGGATTTACGCAAAAACGGTGGTGGTAGTACTAGTACAGGATTGGCGATTCTACAATACCTGACGACAGATAACGTTTTTTACGGGTCCAAATCCCGGAGCAGATTGCATATCCCTTCATACAAAGCGTGGGGCGGTTGGGCAAAAGCCGAGGATACGGTAGGTATGACCAATCCAGAAGGTTTGGCGTGGCACAAGCAGGCGCTAGAATCCGCCCGCGACGAGTATTACCATGATTTTCCGTATAGCCCCGACAGTGTGTCCTTGGATGAAAAAAGGATAAAGGTGCCAACGGTATTGTTGATAGGTCACAAAACGGCATCGGCGGCGGAGGATTTTCTGATCCTCGCCGATAATCAAAAGCATATGACCAAAATGGGTGAGCGTACGTTCGGAAGTACCGGCCAACCGATGGTATTTGATCTGCCCGGCGGAGGCTCCGCCAGGGTTTGCACCAAACAGGATCTTTACCCGGACGGACGGGAATTTATAGGCGTCGGTGTTTTGCCCGATATCGAAGTGAAAAAGACGTTGGAAGATTTTATCAAGGATCGTGATCCGGGGCTTAAGGCCGCGCTGAAGTTTTTGAAGGAGCAAGATAGAGCTTTGTGATTTGATTGAGAAATTCAGATAGCCCTGTTCAACAAAAAGCGAACAGGGCTTTTTTTTATTCTGTTAGAGTTTAGTATTCGATTTGTTTGTTTTTGTCTATTAATTTATCACTCATATTATCTTTATGAAGGTGAATTATACTGAGGAAATGGAAAAAGGAAATATCCAGTGGGTGCGCTGTAAACTGGTATTGGCATTTTTTATAATGGCTTTACCGCTGGTAAACGGTTTTGGACAAAGCGATAAGATCCCCGAGAGCAGAAAAAAAGCATTGGAAGAGTTAGTCGTATTGATTAGTAATAACAGGATTAAAGAACTGTCCGAGAAGGTAGTGTATCCTTTGCGACGCCCTAATCCCGTTCCTGATTTGATGAGCCCCCGTGAGTTTGTGCAATATTATTCCATACTCTTTGATAACTCTTTCCGCGACAAGCTCTCATCTACTGACTTCGGCCCGTCAAATACAATTAATAATTACCTGGGCGTGGGGATTTTGAACGGTGATATGTGGGTAAATGACGAGGGTAAAATCATAGCGGTCAATTATAATTCTGAATCCGAACGTAATTTGAAAATGTGGTTGCGAAAGGAAGCGGAGTCGATTACGCACAAAAGTTTGGGGGTCTGGGAGAAAAACATAGTGGATTGTGAGACCGACAAGTTTCGAATACGTGTGGACAAATTGGAAGACGGGCGTTTGCGTTATGCTTCATGGAGCCTCCCTAAAACCTTGGCCGATAAGCCTGATCTGGTTTTGTATAACGGCAAACAACGTTTTCAAGGAACCATCGGAGGAGTTACTTATACATTTAAAAATGGCCCTTGGTCGTATAAGGTAAATATCGTGAATATCGCCGCAGTGGAAACGGCCAAGGATGCGGGCGTATTTCTGGTAGTTTCTAAGGGGGGAAAAGAAATAGTTTTGGAGAAGGCGAAACTAACCAAAAATAAAAGATGAAAATGGGCGGGATTAATCCTCATAAATCACCTCTAGCCCCTTGAACGTTTCCCGATGGTCTTTGCCGATTTTTTTAAGGATTGCGGCGAATCTTCTGAGTGTTTTCTGCATATCCAGAATCTCCCTGAATGTCGCCTCGTCGATGGTCTCTTTGGCCGGTAGCCAAAAGTCTTCGCCGAATACTACATGGTCGGCCTCGTCGTGGTGCTTGAGGTGCATGGTGTTGCGCATGTGGCACAGGCGAAGGAAAATCCGCTCCAGTTCGTCGCAGAGGTCCGCAGGCATTATATTTTTGGCTTTTAGGGCTTGGAGGCGCTCCCGTGTGTTGGTTTTGTTGAGCCTGAAAAGCAATGACAGCTGTTGGGCACCGATAGTCAAAAGCCTTAGGCAACGGTCTTTGATATCGAAACGGTTGTTTTCCGTAATGTCGGTCGGTTCTTTGGAGTCCGCAAGCCAGCGCATCTGTTCTTGCAGGTGTTTCTCTTTCGGGTAATGTTTTAGTCGGCTGGCTTCGAATTCCGAAGCGTAATTCCTTGTTCTGGCTTTGGCTTTTGACGGATAATCTTCCGTTCCCAATACCCGGAAAACCCGGGTGTCGGACAAGTTACCGTCTTCGTTATTGGCCCTCACGATTCCCGAAGCCAGAAAGCTCCCCTTGTCCTTTAGCCATTCCATATCGGGGCCGTACCCGTAATTCACGTCTTTTAGCCCAAGTTTTTCCACGGCCAGTTGGCGGGCCAGGTAGAGCTTGCCGGAGGTGAGGTGTTTGAGCCTTGTGATCAGTTCGTGTTCGGAATCGTCGCCGAGGTAGCCGAAATCTATATCCGAGGCGGCGACGCACTCTTCCCGGCCGAAACTTCCGGTGGCCATAAGTGCCAAGCCCCGTTTCGGGTGCCCGGCAAGAGCCATACTTTCCAGGCTGCAGTCGGCTACCAGTTGTTCCCTAAACCTTGTCATTTGAGACATAAGTACGCCTATATCCTCACCGGCGGAGGCTCTGGCCTGTATGTCTTTTTCGTGTTGGATCATTTCGTCGCTGGCCCGTGCGGCGTCGGTAAAAAAGGCTGGCAGATGGGTATCCGTAAAGTAGCTGTTCTCCATTACCATCCGGAGAAAGAAGTATTCGCAACAGGCTTGGGCAAAGAATTCTATGGATTCCGACCAGAGGGTCTCGCTGATCAGCGATTGGATCTTGGCTTTGATTACGGCCATGATTCCCGCATATCGATAAGAGTCTGAATCACTTTCCATTTGTCCCAATAGACTCATCAGGAAGGTGATGGGACTAGGGGCGAAAGCCTTTTCCGCCCGATGTATTAAGGAAAGGAATCGCTCGGTATTGTCCACGTCGAGATCTTCCCGCTCATTGCCGGCGCGGTCGGTTAATAGCATGCATTGGGCTACGGCCGATCGGGGCGGTTGCCGGGAAACTCCGGAGGCGGATGTATTGCGGATTACTCGTTGTGGCTTGGCGCGGGTGAACATTCTAAGGGAAACGGTTACTCGTTTCGTGGTTTGTCGGGTTGTGCGGATGCCGTCAGTACGGTTTTTTTCCCGGTTTGAAGCCAAAACCTTAACAGATACAGCTACTTTTTACTAAAACCACTTTCGTTCTTAACCAAAGTCAATGCGTACGGTTTTTTGTCCGGCTACTTTGCGCATATGAAAACGAACGAATCCAAAATGATGAAAGCCGTAGTGTACGATCGTTACGGCGCTCCGGACGTGCTCCGGCTTGCCCAAAAGCTACGTCCAACAGCCCGTAAGGGAGAAGTGTTGATCCGCGTACGGGCGACTTCCGTAACGGCCGGAGACTGGCGGCTGCGAAGGGCCGACCCTTGTTTGGTCCGGCTGTATAACGGAATAAGCAAGCCCCGGCGCCGGATATTGGGACATGAGTTTGCGGGCGAAGTGGTGGGCTTGGGAGAGGGCGCGGAGGGATTCGCCATTGGCGACAGGGTCTTCGGGTCTACGGGCTTCGGTTCGGGAGCGCATGCCGAATATCTGTGCCAGCCTGCCGACGGCCCACTGGCGCATATGCCGGACGGACTGGGTTTTGAGGAAGCGGCCACCGCCCCGGTCGGCGCCTTGACGGCCCTTCACTTTCTGCGGGAAGGGGACGTGGGCGAAGGCGATCGCTTGCTGATTCATGGCGCTTCGGGCTCGGTGGGGAGCGCGGCCGTACAGTTGGCCAAAGCCTACGGCGCTATGGTAACGGCCGTTTGCGGACCTTCAAACACTGAGGCGATCAAAGCTTTGGGGGCCGACAGGGTGGTGGATTATAGCCGTACGGATTTTACGAAGACGGGAGAACGATATGATTTCGCGTTTAATACCGTAGGCGAGACGGATTATAGCGAATGTAAAAAGGTACTGAAATCGGGCGGTACGTACTTGGCCTGCGACGCCACGCTGGGCGATTATGGCAAGTTGTTGCTCAAATCCGTGTTCGGAGGGCGCAGGATCGTAGCCGGAGTGGCTAGGGAGACCAAGGAAGACCTGTTGCGGATTCGGGAGTTATTGGCCAAGGGGATGTTTTGTCCGCTGATTGGGCAGCGGTATTCTCTGGCGGAATTGCCCGAGGCGCACGCCCATGCGGAATCGGGACACAAAAGGGGAAACCTTTCGGTGAAGGTGGCCTGAAATGGGAGAGGCTTCAGGAGTCCCCTTTTTCGGCTATCCGTTTGCGGATGCGGCTGAGGGATTCCGGCTTTACGCCCAGATAGGTAGCCAAATGGTATTGGGGCACGCGAGTCAACAGCTCCGGCCGGGTATCCATCAGGTGCAGGTACCGTTCTTCGGGACTCTTGATGATATAATCGGCCAGGGCTTCCTGATTTTCGCCAAAATCCTTTTCGGCGGACTGACGGCAAAGGCTTTCGAAGATGGGCAGGCGGCTGTAAAGTTCCTGTTCTTTTTCGTAAGTAAGACAAACGAGCGTAGAATCTTCTACGCAGGCCAAATAATGTCTGGACGGCGTACCGCTGGTATAGCTTTTAAAAGAGGAAACCGTTTGGCCTTCGGTGTAAAAGGCTACGGTTTTCTCTTCGCCTTTGACGAGGTAATAGATTCTCAGGCATCCCTTTAATACGTGATAACTTTCCTTGGACACTTGCCCTTCCCGGAGCAGGATGTCGGATTTGTCAAAAGTTTTGATCTTGATGCAGTCGTCAACAATTTTGGCTTCTTCCTCATTCAAGTCCACATATTCTCTTACCAAGTCCGAGCTTCTGTCTTTCATCGTTGCGAAGGGTTTCGTTTTCTAAATATTGGGAACGGATGATTTATCCATATAAAGAGAGTCAAGCGTGGCGCCCATGCGGGAATATATAACTTTTACCCGCGGTTTTGTTCCCTCAATTTTAAAAATGGTGAAATGAGGCTCATGAGCGGTTTGTGCCTCGAAATTTCCTTTGTGTCAGTATTCGGGATCGGGTCTTCAACTGCCGGCGCCGGTAGCGATATTTATAAAACCGGTGGTCTCATTTACAAAAAATGCGAAAGGTATCGAGTGCCTTTCGGGTCGGTCATAAAGCTTACGAAATCCATATCCATGCCTTGGTGGTATTTTCTGGCCGGAAGCTGATGTTCTTCTCTAATTCTGTTTTCATGTCGTTCGATGGTGAAGTGTTCCTCATTATTCGACCATAGGCGAAGAGAAGGCCTATCCGTGTATTCTCGCCGGTAGGCCCCCAGTCGATTGGTTCCGGTCTGGAAGTTATACATGTGGCCCATCTCATGTCCCATCTGAACAAATGAGGGACAAAAAACTATATTACCGTCAGGCGGCAATCGATAGTCTGTCCTTTTTAGTTCACCTTTTGATTCGGGAGGATAGTTCCAAGTGTTCCAGTCTTGTCCGTATACAAAATCAAGTTCGGTGGATGGATACGAAAACATAATATCACCCGGCATCGGCGATTCTTTTGGTATCTCTGCCAATGGATCATTGATATCAAAAGGTTTTGTTAGTGGGCGTTCAGGTACGAGGTCATTCAGCTTTACGCAAATGGACTTTCCATATTCGGGTCTTGCGGGCCGAATCGTCGATGAGAAGTGAGCGTCCTGTACGAGATAGCGCACCAAAGAACGGCCATATGGCCTGCTCATCAATCTCACCAATGCGCTTAGGGTTTGTGGATGAAAATCAGGTACTGGCTCGGATTTCATAAATCCGGTCTTTAGTTTCGAAGCGATCTTCATTTTACTACTTTGTTTTTCACGCTTCAGAATTTGCTTCCAAAGTCTATTCATTTCCTCTTCAGCGGCGCGTCGCTCAGTCTTGTCGGGTGTTTCATTCCTGGATAAAGACAACCAGCCTCCATGTTCTGCCAAATGTTGCATCAACAGCACATGTTCTGTATGGACACTCTCCAATAGGTACAAGATGCTTTTTGTGTAAAGCGGAAGGTAATGAACACTTCTCATTTCTCTTCGCCTGTTCCAACGGTAGATCTCATGCTCCAAGTCCTCCAGCAGTTCCAGCCTGGCATTCCAGTCGCCTTCCGAATCATAAAGGTGATAGTGCTGTAGCATCCCTTCAAAGGCGGCTAATTCAGGCAAGAGTGCAAAACGAGCCTCAAACTGCTCCTCTCCTTCTTGCCGTATCAAATCGCAAAATTCCTCCCTACTGATTAGTCCCTTGATCATTCGAACATCAAAGCGAGTGCCTTTCATTTCGGATTTTTTGGGCATATAGAATTCTCCTGACGAATCGCTGTCTTCTTCTTTTCCGTACTTCAATGGCGTCAAGGGGCCATAATGTCCCCACCTGTTTGGAGCCGTTAGCCATGGGAAATCTTGTCGTTGGCCTTCATTGTAAAATTGGAAATTGCGCATGGAAGCGACTTGTCCTTTCGTTTTCCTCAGTCCCAGATTGCATAAAAACTGTTCATGAACCTCATTCATATCAAAAGCAAACCAATCATCTGATTCGGGAGAACGTGACGGTGAAGGACATTCAGGATTAAATGATTCATGTACATCTACTCCATCCGTAGTAACATAAACCACCTTTGGGCGTTCAGCGAGTCTCGTGAAGTAATAAAGACTCATTTTACGTGCACGTTCTTCCCAATGTTGAATTTCCTCAGCTCCGGATTCCTCAGGGAGCGGTGGCAGATGGTCCTTCATCCACATTTTATAAATGCTCATTTCGGTATGGACACCGGCTTCGTCTTCACTTGCGTCATACTTTCCTTTGGCGACACCGGCCTTTTCCATATACTGCTCTAAAGAAACCGCTTTTCCCCGAGTGGAAACGATGCCCGCATGCGTCAATTCTTTGTTGCCCAACACCAAATCCATGTCCGCCCAATCATCTACCTGCTCACACTTCTTCAACTTATCCAATGACAGTCGACTTAACTTGGATTTTAAATCAGCCAGTGTGGTTTTATCATCCAAAACAAGTGCCTGATCAATGGACTTCATCACCAATCGAAGATTGGCCATGAGTTCTTCCTTTTCAGAAGCGTCAGGCATACGGTCGATTTCTTCAATAAGATGAGCAGGCAAGTCTCCCCAGTGAGAAATCAGCGACTTTTGTTCTTTATCTTCTCTGTAAACAAAGCGCTGAATGGGAAGGGCAGGAGGTTGTTTTGCAAGCCCTTGGCTCGGAGATGCCTTCGATTGGTTTTGGAATGATCTTGTTGCGGAACGTGTCTTCCATACAGACCCGTAGCTCATCTTGAGGGATTTTTTATAGGTAACTCATAAACGGAGACACAGTTCTCCTCATGATCTTCTCATTTTTATCGGAATGCCATATTCTTAGAACATGTTTGAGTCAGTATACCTCATATCTTACCAACATCATATATTCATCTTCGACATTGTTCGGTTTGTCGAGAAAAGGCAAGGAAGGCAAAGCTCGCTGTATTTTCGTGTATCAAAATCATTGTTAACGAAAGGGTAAATAGATTGCTTTGTTATCTTTAAAATGTATAAAAGTAGATTTCCACTATCAGGGAAGGTTTTATAAGGGTCGATTAAAAGAAATATCCGGATTCAGCTGTTGTGGCTTTCTTGTCATTCTTATTTTTTTAATATAAAAAAGCTTATAATAGAGGGTTAAAACAGGTTTTAATCGGATATACAATTTCTGGTCATAACTGATCGAGATAAATCATTAAACCGTTAAGGTTTCTTTTTCGGAATAAAGTAAGCGTTTTATTCTATATGTTCGGGCCGTTAAAGTGCAATTTATGTTAATGATATGCCGAACAAGATGATGTCCGTTAGACCATTTTTATTTTTCGCCTTTGTTTTCTCGTCACTTCCGTTTTTGACGATGGGGCAAGGGCCAGTTTCCAAGAATAAACAGCTATTCTTAGTCAAGCCGTATATGCAATTCGGCACACAAAACAGCATGGTAATCCTATGGGAAACCACCGAGCCTACAATTGGTCGGGTGGAGTTTGGGGAAGCTCTTCCTGATTCCGAATATGCGAATATTAGCAAGAGGAGCGAGGCGTCCGGGCGCAAAACTATGCACGAGCATACTTTGAAGAATTTGAAACCGGAGACAAACTATTTCTGGCGTGTGGTTTCCGTTACGCCGTCGGGAGAAGAGGCTATAAGCGAGATTTATTCTTTCAAAACGGCTGTAAAAGACAGCTCGGCTTATATGTTCGCTTTAGTCGGCGACTCGCAACGCAACGGCCGTACGCCTTGGGCTTGGGAGAAAATATCGAAACTGGTATGGGAAGATCGTCCGAATTTCGTGATTCATGCCGGCGACTTGGTGGATTCCGGTGACCGAAAAACCGACTGGACGGAACATTTCTTGCCGGGCGGACACATTTTTATGAGTCGATTCCCAATGTATACCGTTTTGGGGAACCACGAGGGTGATTCGGAACTGTATTACCAGTATATGGCGAATCCGTCGCCCGAAAATTATTACACGTTCAAGTACGGAAATGCTCAGTTTTTTATGGTCGATACGAACTTTGACGTATCCGAGGGGACCGAGCAGTATAATTGGCTGGAATGGGAGTTGGCCAAATCGGACGCCATGTGGAAGATCGTGGTGCACCATCATCCGCCGTATTCGTCGGAGGAAAATGATAACGGCGACACATATAAGGAATTGTCGACAAACGGTACGGAAGCCCGCAACCTCGTGCCTTTGTACGACAAATATGGCGTGGATTTTAACCTTTACGGGCACGTGCATATGTATGAGCGGACTTGGCCCCTGAAAGACGGAATGGTTAATCAGGAAGAGGGCGTGATTTATATAAACTCCGGTGGTGCGGGTGGCGGATTGGAGGGATTCGCCCCCACGCGCACTTGGTTTTCGCTCGAACAGCAGACAGGCCACCACTACTGTACTTTCGCCGTTCACGACCGTACGGTAATCTTTAAGGCCATCGATCATGAAGGCCGTCTTTTCGATTCGTTCCAACTCAAGAAAAACCGTCCGGAAATCAAGGCGGAAGTATTACAGCCGCCTGTACCGAGAGTTTACGCCAAGGATTACGCTTTCAGCAAATCCACAAGGGTAAAGATGAACGTCGCTTTTCCCGATTTGGAGATCCGTTACACGTTGGACGGAACCGAGCCGAGCAAGTCTTCCAGAAAATACGAGAAAACCTTTGAAGTAAGTAAGAGCGCAACGGTCAGGGCCCGGGCCTATACGCCTGCGGGATTAGCCAGCAGGAGCGTAGCCCACACGTTGGTGAAGATGAAACCGCTGAAAGCCAAAAAAGTCAGAAATGCGAAGCCGGGCGTCCGATACGCGTATTATGAGGGAGAATGGAAGGTTTTGCCCGATTTCTCCAAGTTAAAACCTGTGCGCACTGGGGTTATCCCCAAGCCGAGTATCCACAGCATAAAGCGCAGGAAAGATTACTTCGGCGTCACGTTCGAAGGTTACCTGCAAGTGGACGCCACCAAGGCCTATTCGCTCTATCTTCTTTCCGATGACGGTTCCAAAATGTATATCGATGACACTTTGCTGATTGACAATGACGGCGACCATGGCGTGGAGCAGAAAGAAGCGAGCCTTATGCTTGAAAAGGGCAAGCACAAGATTCGCATCGAGTATTTCGATACTTGGGGCACGAACAAACTGGATTTCGGATTTGTAGACACCAACACCCGAGAGCGTACCAAGATATTTCCGACCCACTTCAGTCACTGATCTGGACAGGCCGAAACGAAAGTTTCGGCCTTTGTTTTGCACATTATGTAACTATAGAGTGAAAGTTCCGAATGAGTAGTCCGGAGGTGCCGTTAGCCAATAGCAAGCATGCTATCGCAAGGTAGAACTTGAAAGAAACGGGGTAAAATAGCAGAAACATCTTATAAGGCTTGCCTTGACAATGAGTGCCCTTGAACTGTATGATTATGAGGTCCCTGAGTGAAAAATGCGGCATAAATCACTCAACGTTCAAAATGTGAAAAAGGAAGTGGAATTAAGGGGGGATATTAATGAATGTCGCGTAAAAATATTGTCCCGATAAAGTTAGGAAGTTATATAAAGCCCCGCACGGTTTGGCCGACGGGGCTTTGTCATTATGGTACGATCTTCACTGACCGAATGGCTACTGGTGGATGATCTCTTTTCGAGCGCCCTGCTGTTCCTCTTCGTTGTAGAAGTCTCCCAATTGCTCGTAGGTGCGTAGCGCATCTTCCTTGTATTTGTTCATCTCCGCCGACAAGCGTTTGTAATTGACTCTGTGCGCTCGGCTGGCGTCTTTATCCGCTGGTTTGATGTTGTGACGGTCCTCCCTTAGGTCGAAAAGGTCGCCCTTTTGGTTTAGCGCCCAGCTCTTGTTCCGAACCCACAGCCATTGTTTGAACTGGGCGAAGACGGCTTCCTTTTTCTTCCTTTTCTTGCCGAGCAACAAGGGAGCAAAGCTGACACCGTCCAGATCCTTTGGAGTGGTCTGCCCGCTGAGTTCGGCGAAGGTTGGCAGAATGTCGGCAAAGTCGATCAGGTCATCCTTGACTGAAGCCTCTTTGATCTTCTCGGGCCATCGGACGATAAAGGGAATGTGTGTGCCGGTTTCGCCTACGCCCACGGTGTGGTTGATGATTCCCTTGCCACCGGTTATCTCCTTGCCTTTGTACACGAAGCGTTGCTGGTGCAACGAGCCGTTGTCGGCGGTGAATATGATGAGGGTGTTGTCCGCTATTCCCAGGTCGTCGACCGCCTTGACGATTTTTCCGACTAGTTTGTCCATATACTGGACGCTGAGTTTGAAGTCTTTGCCGTCGTATCCTCCTACCGTGTATTTCTCCATCTGTTTGAAATTGGGATGGTCCACGCCCTCGGGAATCGGGTTTTCATACGGGTTTTGGTTCATGGAGTGGACCAGAGTCATGGGGTAATAAAGCAGGAAGGGCTTGTCCTTGTTCTCCTTCATGAAGTCGATGAGGTAGTCGGTATAGCCGTTCGGACCGTAGACGTCCTTGACGTCGAGATGGGCCTTGCCGTCCTCCCAGTAGCAGGGGTTCCAGTATTTGGACAGGAATTTGTCATTGTATATCCTTGCCCAGGCTCTGTATTTGTCAAAACCCATCTTTTCCAAGTGCTGTGGCGTGTGGTCGAACTGCGCTAGCCCCCATTTTCCGGCCGTGGCGGTCTTGTATCCGGCTTTTTTTAGCACGTGGGCGAAGGTGGTGACGTTGGGCTTGCCCGAGGCGTCAAGTCCCCAAGGATCGTGGCGGAACTCGTACATCAGGTTGCTCATAGATCCACCGCCCTTGTTGTGCGTGACATCCGTGCGGAAAGGGTATTTTCCAGTGAGGATTTGCGCCCTCGACGGACTGCAGACGCTTTGTGCGTATGCGTTCTCAAACAAAATACCCTGTTTCGCCAAAGCGTCGACGTTCGGTGTTTTGTACGTTTCGCCCCCGTAACAGCTGAAAGCCTCCGCCCCGATGTCATCCACCATGATGAGGATGATATTCGGCTTCTTTTTGGGCTGTGAGGCTTGTCCGGACACTTTCAGGAACAGCATGGACAGCATCAGACAAGCGATGCGGTTCAGATTGGAAATCTTCATGTTTTCACATTAAATAATGAAATACAAAAATTACCGAAACACATGACTGCACTTTCGGTAAAAAGAAACTAAACAAATAGGCGATACGAAAAAATAAACTAATTCAACTAGATGATAATCTAGAGAACGAAATATACGCATTTTAGCCCCTGCTTAAAAGTGGAGTTCCTACATTTATTTGGTAACGAAATATAAAGGTTAATGTGAATTATGTTCTGAATTCAAACTTTAGATTATGATGTTCTGCGGCCACTCTCTGATATCGTTATATTTTATTCCGAATTACCTTCAGTCGTTTAGTCCCGTCGATTGTGTGTTCCACTCCACTCCAACCCTTACCGAACTGGCTCCTTCGTTGACCTGTTTTTGCGATCTTGAAGCCTTACACTTTGGGATATCGGCGGGCAAATACTCTTCCCCTTGGTCTTGGTATTCGAACGTCCCGCCTGTCATAGGTACATTCCCAACCGTTTGAGGCTTGTTTCAAGTAATGGCAAAAGAAAGGAAGACCATCCGCTGACTTTCGCCTATGCGATATACGAAATCATTAGTAATGACCATTAGTAGTCTTAATTTTTTTGATTCCGGAAAATTTATTTTGAAGACCACCGACGCAAATAAAATGGATGCCTTTTTGCGAAAACAACAGCGTCGGAATGGTTTGAGTATGTTCAAAGTGCCAAGAAAGAAGCGGGAAAAAAGTACGGGGCAGTCCCTGAGTAGTACGGGATTGTCAAAGTCACCTCCTATTCAGCGCAAAATTGGCTTTGAGGTGGAGATTTACAATATGCTTTGTGGGGAATCCAAAAGTCCGAAATATCACGAAAAGAGAATTTATGATGATAAGCATATCTGGGATCTGGGCATTGGAAATGTCCTGATGGCCGATCCTCTTTATGAGTTTCAATCGGAGGAAGGTTCTACATATGAGTCGGCGACGGAAATAGTCTCGAAACCGTTTGAGGAGGATATGGAGGGGTTTTATGAAATGGAACGTTTTTTTAAGAAGCTTAAGCGTTTTGAGGAGGTATCGGCAAGGGCGCCAGTCATTACGGGCTTAAGACCATTTGCGGAAGCTGGTCTTGGCGAGATCAGAAACCCAATGGCTTTGCTTTGTTTGCGTCATGTACACAAACGAGGACTGCGGATACGGGCACAGGTTACCGCTGGTATTAGGATGAAAACGTTAGGGCAGTTATTAAAGGATGTGGGTACGGGAGGAATGGACGAAACGGCGGAAATGGTAGAGAGAAAAATGGCTGGCCGTATGGCTTTGGGCACCGACTACGAAGGGAGGTTTGTGGACCTGCCGATAAACATGGGGCGTGCCACTATTATTTCGGAAGAGGCTTTGAAACGATATTGGCAACAAAACTCTGAAGCCCCCGGAGAGGGACCGAACGAAGAATTGCGAGGGCTGTTGAACTTGGTGGCTTTTTATCTGATAAGAGGCACTCTTCCGATCAGTGCCTACGCTAAGTCATTCGTATATCTTTTGGCCCGTACCGATTTTTCGGCTATGTTTAGCCGATTGCCCGAAGAGGAAAAGGAACATTTTTCAGCTACGGAAGGGCGTGAATGGAGCAATATAATAAGACTGATGTGTTCGCCCGGAATCTATGATCTGGAGCGAGAAGATTGGTCTTTGTTTCAAGAAATGGGTATAAAGGAAACTGATTGTGATCCAAGAGTTATTGATCTTTCCCAACCCTTTTTCGCCCAGGGTATTTATCGTAACCGCAAACGCTTTCCGCATCGTTCGCCTCGGGTTATGGATGCGCTTACTAGCGGTAAGTGGGCCTTTTCCATTCCCCGGACTGATTACCTAACCCGTGATACCTTTCCCGATCCTGAGGCCCGGCCGAGGTTGGAATCTATTGGTGCCATGCGTGGAGCTATGGATACACATCCTTATTTCGGGGATAAAATGCCGATATTTGAATTGAGAAATTTGTCCATAACAAAGCGGATGGACGATACCATATCACAGATGAGAAAATGGTTTGCTTATGTATTTGAAATGAACCAAGGGAGAGATTATAAATACGGTGAGCCCCACGAGGAGTTTGGTGTTGAATAGTATATAGAATTGAGAATCAGTTCAAAAAAGCGAAAGCCCATAAATCGCTTTCGCTTATCAAAGTGTATAGGACCCTTATTTTTTAAACCATTTTTTAGTTTTCTTTTTTCTTTTCTTCTCAAGTTCCTTTTTAAGCTCTTTGCCTTCCTTTAGTATATCCGATACTGTCTTCCCGTCTAACTTTTCCCTTGCGTAAGCCTTTGGTTTAGAGAGAAGATCCTTTACGGAAATATTTTGGGTCATAATTAGCTTGACGCATTCGGCGAACTCTTTTCTTTCTTCCTTTGACAATGATTCTTTGAGTTGCTTGATAGAAGCTTTAAAGGATTTTTCACTTGAAGCGTCAACCGTCGGGGAGCAAGAAGAAAAAGCGAGGGTTAATAACAGTAATATTGCGGATAATCTTTTCATAAATAACTATTGGATAAAAATATGAGTTCGCAATATACATATATAGCCTTACACATATGAGGTGCGTCGCATGGATGTGTTGTGTGAGCAGGCAAAAAATTGAGAAGGTCTGTTTGGTATGGCCTTTGCAGTTGAATAATTACAACAAATTCTGCAATAAGCTATCTGAAGCGGAAGAGGTCATAGGCTTCCGCTTCACCTTTCTGACACAATGGGTTTTAGAATAGCATTGGACATTTTCCAGTGCTTTTCTTTTGGTTCAGCATAATGCTATTTAGACGTAAGACATCGGTCTAAAACTCTTCAAATATTATAAGCACAATGATACGAGTAAGTTGTATCACATTATAACTTTTGATATTGCTCTTTCAGCTGAAAGAATATTTTGTCGGATTCTTCGTAATAGTTTTTATAGCTTTTGATCCACACCGAGTGTTTCGGGTCGTCGGTTTTGGTATTGAACAGGTATCGGCTTCCTACGGAAACCACTTTTGTTTTGGCTCGGGTCAAAGCTACGTTCAGGCGGTTGGGTACGAAAAGGAATCCGGCCATTTCGCGGGCGAAGGCGTTACAGCTGGTGATAAACGAGATAAATATCAGCTCCCGTTCCTGACCTTGTATGCGCTCTACGGTATCCACCACTACGGCCCTTATTTCCGATTCGTTCAGGCCTGTTTCGTTGAGTGTTTTTCTGATTAGTCGGCCTTGTGCTTTGAATGGCGATACAACGGCGATTTCCTTGGCGGGCAGTCCTGCGTTTATGGCTTCCTTTATCAGTTCGGCTATTAGCGTGGCCTCTTCCGGGGCGGTCATTTGATTGTTTTGGTGGGCGAGGTCCACGAAAACGTTTGGTTTGGCCGGATCCAGAATATGGGCGTAAGTTTTGTTTCTCGGAAGGCTTTCAAGCTGCAGGCGCCTGTCTTTGGAGAACTCGCTGGACAGGAGATCGCCGGCGTAAAACTGACGGCTGGGGAAGTCGGTGACCTCGGCGTTCATACGGTAAGTGGTGTCGAGCAGCGTGCCCGGGTGGTGCTCGAAGATACTTTCGAAAACCGATTTCTCAACGGCGGGGTCATGGTCTTCGGCGCCCACAATCGGGGCCATTTGCTGGTGGTCGCCGATGAATACGCACTTGCGGGCGCGCAACATGCCGGCTACGGCGGTGGGGATATTGATTTGTCCGGCCTCGTCGAATATTACGGTGTCGAACTCGCAGAATTTCATCCGGCTGGTATGCAGGCTGAAGGCATTGCCGCCTACGATTATGCCTCTGCACATTTCCTCGAAGTTGGAGGCGCGGACGGGGGTGTCGCCAACGCGGAGGTTGGTGATGCGTTCCACGTTCATTACCTCGCCGTCTTCGTATTCCAGTCCGTCGGCTTTTTCCGCGTCGCCCACTTTTACCAAGAACGGATAGGGATAGGTTTTCGCTATCTTTACCAAGGCGTTGTTGATGGCCCTGTGGGTGGTAGAGGTTATCAGTACTTTTTCACCTTTGAATTTGGCCAGATAAAGGGCTATCAGCGCCAAAACGTGGGTTTTTCCGGTACCGGGAGGGCCTTGTACCAAATGGAAACCGTCGGCGTCAAGGCTTTTCGTCAGGGCTTCGTATTGTTTCGGGTTTAGCGTGTCTTCGGTTTGCTCCACCGCTTCCTGAAGGGCGGGGGTTCTTGGCGCTCCGTATGTCGGTTTGGTTTCTCCGTTTATCAGGCCCAAGACTTGGTCCGTTTTGTCGGTGCGTTCCAGTTCTTCCAGAGCCTTTTCCAATATCCATGAGAAATCCACGTAATCGCGGTCAAGGATCCAGCGTTTGGGCGTTACGGAAAAATCGTAGTCCTCGTATTTGTTCAGGGTCAGAAGGAGTTCGCCGTCCAAATCTTCGTACAGCGCGCATTTGGCCGAAGGCTTGGCAGGGTCGCCGCCGTGTAGGCAGAGGTTGTCGCCTTCCTTGAAACGGGAGAGGTTTTCGGAAGCGTATGCCCGGATTATAACCTTGCCGGTTTCCTCATCCTCGTAGGCGTCGTCGATGTTGTCAAGGATTAGGGCTTCGCCTTTGGCCAGGCGTTTTTCTAGCGGAAGCTTCCAGAGGGTTTCGGTTTTCTTGCGTTTTTCTTCTTCCTCTTTTCTTAAAAATTCCCTGATCTTTCGTACGGTCACCATAGGTTGTGCAAGGTAAATGGTAGAGGGTTTCAAAATTGTTTTACCCCTGTAAAATGCTGGGCGGTGAAGATAGGTAAAGGCTGTTGGAATAGCAATGGGAGAAGGAGTACGAGAAATAAAAGCCGAACCTTCACGCTTGGCGAGGTCCGGCTTAGGGGACGTTTGGGGAACGCTTACTTTCTTGTAGATAAGAGGGAGACATACCGGCCCTCTTTACTTTTTCTTTGGCTTTAAAAACTGCATGTTGATGGCCGTGTACAGTTGGAACTGCGGCTGATACATACCTTTCGAAGCGACCGAGAATTGTGGCTCGACGAAGAGGTTGTATACCGTATTGTTAATCTTCACCACTTTTCCGATACCTATACCGAATGGGATATTGTATTCTCCTTTTTCGAAATCAAACACGGCCGACGGAGCGCTCCTGAGGTAAGTGCCTTTCCCGAGTTGGAAGAAAGCGAAGGGCTGAACGATCATTTTGTTGGTAACGGCGTCGTATTGGTTGTCCGAGATAGAGTGTCGTAGGTTACCAAGCCACCCCACTGCATGCGGGCGCTGTTGCCGTTGAAGGCTACCAAGGCGCCACCGAGGTTCCAAGTGTCTTTCCCGAAATCGCCGGTTCCGGTAGGTAGGGTCACCTGTGGCCCGATACCCAGCTGGAATCCAGAGGTAGGATCCGTGAGCAAGTAAGTGGCGAATATGTTAAGGTCGCCCAGCCCGGCGTCGGCTTCTTGGCCGGGAAGGTTTATGGTGGAGATCGGCATCGTGGCCCTTACCAATACGCGTCCGATGGGTTGGGCGTAGCGCAGGTAGCTGTTTGTCGCCGTAGCTCCGTCAACGCCTGAGAGGGTTGGTGCATAGTAGGTCTGTATATTAAAAGCCTTCATGTTTGCCAATGGGTTGTTGGCTTGTTTGGCGGCTTTTGATTCGTCATCTACGCTTTGTGCGGTCAGGACTGTTGTGTTCAGTAACAACAATATTGATAACCAGATCTTTACTGTAAGTTTATTCATCTGAAATAGCTTTGCGATACTGTTTTGCAAAACTATCGTTACGATGCCTCAGGACTTATCCGGAACCGAAAAAGTTCTATCCGATTTTGTCGGGAATGAAAACCCAGTGATGATAAAAGGAGCATGCTTATCTTATAGCTGTTTTATCCTTTCGGGTGTTTGATTTCTGGTATGTATGGCCAAAATTTCCTCAACGATAAGTCTTTCCGAGACGGATATGCCACTATTTTCACTTAGCCAGAAGTTACCGGCCACTGTTAGTTTCTTCGCCAAAGATTTCCGGAATGGGAGGGCTGAGGGGTACTTCCCTCTGGCCAGAAATTCCCCTTGTTTCAAAATGGAAAGGGCTCTTTCCATAGCTTCTTTCGATGACCTTCCTGTCAAATCATTAAGGATGTTGAAGTCACACAGCATGGGATTGGTGAGTTTTACGCTCCAGCGTTTGTCGTTGTCGTATATCAATTCGATTTCGGGGCAAGGGGCTAAGGCCTCCCTTATTCTTCTGATGGATACGCCTCTGTTGTTTTTTCTTTTTCGGGTATCTTGGTCAGGCCAAAAAACCTCGTTAAGCTCAGTGGTAAGGGCGGGATTACCGTCCAGTGTTCTCAACAGTATAAACATTAAAAGCTCCTTGATTTTCGGCGTAAGCCCGTCTAAAGCGTTGTTCCCGTTAGGCAAAAGGATATAGGGCCCTCCAAAAAGTTGTACGGTAGCTTTGGGGTAATGGGGTAGCCGGCTTGACTTGCTGATTCTGGGACGGGAAATAACGGTCCCTTTTTTTCTGTAGATGATAAGTATCCCAATAATCACCGCCGTCACCACCAATATTGCCATACTGGCCAATGGAGGAAAACCGTTTCCTGTTGGAGCTAGCAAATTATCAGCCGTTTCTTCGGGGTGGGCGAAAAGCCTTTCCACTTCTCGGGCCGACAATGGACGAGTCCAATAACCGACATCGTACATACAGCCGGCGAAGTTTTGGGAATGCCCCCAGTAGCTTGTGCCCAAGTCAAGAGTGGTTTTCTCGGTACGCCATACCGGTCCCATGGGTTTCCGTTCCAGTTCGCGTCCGTTGAGGTAAAGTATGACCTCTTCCTCTTCCACAAAAGTCACGGCTATATGCGTGGGCCAATTTTGCGAGAGCTGGACTTCTTTGAACCTATAATCGCTTCGGTCTTGCGCCACAAAATTGATCGAATTACCCTCTTCGAACCTTAAAGCGAATGAGTTTCCGATATTGACCATGCTCATGACCCTTGTGGATGTTTCCGGCAATACCCAAAGCGCTATCGTACCGCAGTTTCCGGATGGAATTTTTCTGGTTTTGGGATGTCGGTCCACGTTTGTGCCGTCGAAGGTCAGCGAAACGGGGGAGTCCTGTTTTTTGGAAAGTTGGAGCGGAGTTTTTCCAAAGGCTTCTTTCCAGCTTTTTTCCGTATGGCCAGAAAAGAAGGACAGATTGTCCGATAACGCCTTGTCTAGGGGAAATATTGAGGCGAAGTCTTTGGCGGCGTTGTTTTGTAGCGGAAACCCGTAAAAGAATGGATCGGCGAATTCCCCTTTGAAATTGGCGTTCCACGGACCTGCGCCCAGAATTATCCGGGACGATCTCATTTTGGTAAGCGGAAAGTAGACGGTACCCTTCGGTTCCCCGTCTTGGAATACGTCAAGGGAATCGGAGCGGTAACGAAACATGAAATGTTGCCAACAACGTTCGCGTATGTGCACTTGTTCTATTTTGGCTTTGTAAATATCTACGTGTATGGCTTGTAGGCTCCGGGTAAATCGGTCGATGATCAGCAGATATTCCCCGCCGATCGAGATCAGGGTTTCGTTATGTTCCAGAACAGGGTAGGGCTTGGCCCAGAACGATATGCTGAAATTGTCGGGTATGGGTACGTCGCCGAAATCTACCATTCCGTCCTTTCCGTTAAGCGTATAGTGACGGGCTCCGCCAAGCGGGGATTTGGTGATATGCCCGTTAGCGAATCCGGACTGGACGCAGAGTATGCTAAGTAATAAGGCGAAAACCTTCGCTAGCCCTGCGGACACGGCGGTCCGGGGAGCGTGGATAGAAGTCGTTCCCATAACTTTTGGCTTAGAAATATATTGTTACATAAGGAGGCTTCGGAGCTCTCTTATGTTGTTTAAAAACGTCGTGTTCCGGCCCGAAAACCGGTAGTCTTTTTTAGATAAAAGAGGCGTTTCGCTTGTGTGCGCAACATATGGAATAGTGTTGCCAAATTAGCCCGTAGATGTTATGCGGGCGGATATAAACCGATATGCGGTAGCGGGTAGGTTTTATCGTATACTCGAGTACCGAAAACATGTCCGGAAAGTCTTAAAAAAGCGAAACGAATTATTGCTGAAAGCGCTGGTTGCCGATGAGCCATAAGCACCAGCCGTTTCACAAAGGTATGCCTTATGACATATTTAGCAAATTCTTTCCGCTTCCTATTTCAGTGAAATTCTGCGTTTTTGAGAGGTTTTTTCCATAATCAAGTATAACGCTGTATCTGCTTTTGTGCTTGCCTAGCTAAATTCTCAAAAGTGTCGCTTCTTTTTTATTAACCCTCATCGTAATAGTTTGGTGCGCAGATGATATTATGAGGTATTCTTTTGGTTTTTAGAGTGTTGTGACTTTTCTGAATTCGTGCGTAACGTTTTATGTTTTTTTATTTATCTCCTGTTATTAACCCTTCATTAACCCTGTTTCCAGAACATTGATAATGCGTCGCTAACCCATATACTACCCATGCGAGGGATAGGTTAGAACCAATAAATCACGGGGATAGTGCCAAATTTTTGATCTGGCATAAAAATATCTCCGACACAATTTTTCACTTACAAAACACATCTGTATGAAGAGAAATTTTTACGCAATCCATCTTCTGATGCTGCTTTTGGTCTTCGGATGTCAGGATGACATCGACCACTATGAGATTCCGGGCACGCTGGGCGACCGTCTGGTTACCGCTATGGAGAAGCAACCGGACCTTTCGCAATTTGTGAAAGGAATCGATATGCTGGACATGCGCGAAGACTTGGAAAACAGCGCCTACACGGTATTTCCGCCAACTGACGAGGCGGTGCTCGCGTTTATCAAAGACAAGTACGGGGCTTCCGACATTACGGAACTGCCCGAGGAAAACGTCAAGATGATCGTGCAGGGGCATATGATCAGTAATTCCCTTTCGTGGAATATGATCAGGCGTCTCTATCAGTTTGGCGATTGGGGCCCGAAGCCCGACGACCCTAGGTTTGGGGAGAACGAAGGTTGGCAATTCAAACTGCCGAGCCTTTACAAACCCAAGCCCTATGTGGACACCGATCCGAAAACCGGGAAACAGCGAAAATTGTGGCGTAGGATATCCTACTTGCCCGTTTTTCATTACCACAGCTACTGCGGTATCAAGGAAGCCGACGATTATGGATTCCTGTTTCCGGGCAGTAATTTTACGGGTTTTAACCTGATGGGAGCCGAGGCCGTAAGGCCCAACCAGCGTGCTCTGAACGGTTTTTACCACGTTTTGGACAAGGTAATTCCGGAGATTGGCAATTTGGAGACTTTTTTGGCTGAGAAGCCGGAGTATAGTCTTTATCGAAAGTTGCTAAATCGTTTTGCTAGATATGAGTACACTGCTCAAGGCAGTGAGGAACTGTCTGAAGGAGGCAAAGACTCAGTGTTTGTAAAACGGTATGACGGCCCGGAAATGCATTGGATCGCGGATGATTTGCCACAGAGGGGCTACGACCTGATCGAAGTAAACAATGCGACTATCCCGACTGACCAGGCTTTGGAGTCTTATCTGACCGAGACTTTCGTGACGCCGGGCTTTTACGGTTCCATCGACGATATTCCCGACGAGGCGATTTTCCCGATTATCAAAAACCACTTGTTCTTCACCTACGGCCGGACCAACAGTTGGCTACGTCCCGTGGACCTGAAGTATTTCGCTTCTGGCCTGAACGAGCCCTCTACCATTGAGCGTGACGAGGTGGTAATGAGAGGTTTCACGAATAACTCTGTGATATATGGCATCAAACGGGTTCTGGCGCCAAGGCTGTATGTGTCGGCTTTGAAACCGGTGGCTTTTGACCCGAAATATACCTACATGCTGAAGATCGCCAACGAGTTTAACGATCGTGTAACGGCACTCTTGACTGACCCCAACGCTCCGGCGACGGTGTTTGTGCCGAGTAACGAGGCTTTCAACAAGGCTGGTTATACTTTCGATGAGGAATCAAACAGCTTTAAGCGTGAGGATCCGGTGACGGGCGAATTGAAAACTGTCAGTTCTTTTGAGAGAAGGGAAATCCTGGAGGTCCACTCGGTGAGCAACGAGGACATTACCGATCTCTCGGGCAGGCGTTATGTGAAGACGTTAAGCGATGCCAACCACCTGCTGATTAACAAGAGCACGTTCCACACAGGCGGGACAATGGAGTTTAGCGAAGATAGCCCGGTAAAGCTTGCGGGTGACTCCGAGCGTGGCGTGAACGGAACGTTCTACCCAATCGACAAAATGTTGTTGCCGGCCACCCGTGGCGTGGCCTCATATATCCTTGACGATACCAAAGACGAGTACTCCGAGTTTGTCAAGTTGCTGAAGTCGGCCGAGTACGTGCGGGGCAAATCGCTCACCAACCTTACCGACGGCGAGCTGGTAACCGTATTGATCCCTACCAACGAGGCGCTTCAGGCCTATGTGGACAATATCCCGACTGACCGCACCAAGCTCAGGGAATTTCTCAGCTATTTCTTTATCCGCAACGAGGCAATTTTCTCTGACGGAAGCCAGTCCGGAGAATTCGAGACCATGCGGAAGCTGGGCGAAAACAAAGGGCAGGCGCGCCTGAAGGCCGTAAACGCCGCGGGCAATCTTCGCTTCGAAGGCGCCGACGGCACCAAAGCCACCGTTATCGAGGATTCCCGATTCAGCAATCTGCTGGCCCGTGGCGGCACGGTACACCTCATCGACAATATTTTGTTGGCTGACTAATCTTTTGGAATGAAAAAATTATTAACCATAGTCATATTGCTCTGTGGCTTGTCGCCTTCCGTCCTTTGGGCGCAAGAAGGGACACTGGTCCAGGGCTATGTGAAAGATAAACAGACGGGCGAGGCCCTGATAGGCGCCACGGTTCTGGAAGTGGACGCCGAGAATAGGCACGTAAACGGAGTGGTTACCGATATGAACGGATTCTATATGCTGAAACTCAGCGAGGCGAATCCGAAATTGAAAGTCACTTATATCGGGTACAAAAACCTGATGGAACCCGTGGGCGGGCGAAGCAAGATCGATTTTATGATGTTGGATGCCAGTACGGAACTGGATGTAGTGGTGGTGAAAAGTGAGCGCTACACCAGCGACGGCCTTATTTCCTTAAGGGATAAGACAACCTCCATCGCTTCGATTGATTTGGATGATATCGACGCCATGGGTGTGGCATCCGTAGATGAAATGTTGCAGGGTAAATTCAGTGGCGTGGACATTACCGCCATTTCTGGTGATCCGGGAGCGGGAATGCAGATCCGTATACGCGGTACGGCCACCATTACCGGCGATCGCGAACCGCTGATAGTGGTGGACGGAATGCCTTACGACGTGGATATCGACAACACGTTCGATTTCAACTCCGCCGATACCCGCGATTATGGCGCTTTGCTCTCCATTCCTCCTGACGATATCAAGAGTGTGGAAATCCTCAAAGACGCAGCTTCCGCCGCGATTTGGGGTGCGCAAGCCGCCAACGGCGTAGTACAAATCGTTACGCGCCGTGGACGCAAAATGAAACCGCAACTTCGCTACAATTACAAAGGTTTTGTATCGCAACAACCCGACGCTCTGCCTATGCTTAGCGGACCGGACTACGTAACGCTTCAGAAAGACGCCCGATTCAACCGTCGAGGTAAAATCGCTGACGCCGACTTCTTAGAACTGAATTACGACAAGGACTGGGAACAGTACCATAACTACGCTCAAAACACCGACTGGATGGACGCCATCACGCAGACGGGCATGAGCCACGAACACAACTTGTCGTTGGCAGGCGGTGGCGACAAAGCCCGTTACCGTGTGTCGATGAACTATTTCGACCAGCAGGGAACCACTATCGGGACTGAGTTGGAAAGACTCTCTTTCCGGGCGAATATGGACTATTTCGTTTCCGACAGGTTAAAAATAGCGACCGACTTCTCTTACACCCGTTCAGACAATGACCGGACTTACTACGGTAACGAACGGGGCATCGCCTATATCAAAATGCCGAACCAAGCGATCTACGAACACGATACCTTGGGTAACCTTACCGGAAACTATTTCTTGGACCGCCGTCCTTCACCGTATCAGGGAGTTAACGTTTATAACCCGGTGGCAGTAGTGAACGAAGGTCGTCATAACTACCTGGAAAACAGGTTCCGTTCGGTGTTTCGCATCGAGTATGATATACTGCCGTCACTGACTTTCAAAAACAGTGTGGTGTATGATGTGGCCCAAGGGAAAACAGACAAGTTCTTACCGACGGAAGCTTCACATTATCTGTGGAATAAGGCTTACTTCGATGATGATGGCAAGCTTCACGGTACGAACCTTTCCTCTGAAGGTGACTCTGAGAACTTTAACGTCTATACCAAAACGGAGATGATCTACCGTCCGGATTTGGGCGCCGACCACTCTTTGGTGGCTATGGGCTGGTGGGAAACCCGCCAAAACGAAGGCTCCAGTTATGCGGCCACATCGGGCGGTCTTCCTTCCGGAGACTTTAACGATCCGGGCGTTCCGGGCAGTTTGATGTCCCTCAATTCCGGTAACTCCGTTTTCAGGTCGATGGGTGCGGTGATCAATGTCCATTACGCTTGGAAAGAAAGGTACCTTTTCGGCTTGGGTAGCCGTCTCGATGCCAGCTCAAAGTTTGGCGACGATACCAAATGGGGCATGTTCCCTACGGCCTCCGCCGCTTGGAGAATTTCGGAAGAGAATTTCCTGAAAGAGGTTCCTTGGCTTAACGACCTGAAACTACGCGGTAGCTTTGGTGTGACGGGTAACGCCCCGGGCGGGTTCTCGCACTTTAGCATTTACAAAACCGGGATTTCTTACAGCGATCAGCCAAGCGTTTATCCTTCCAATATCAAACTTGATAACCTGAAGTGGGAGAGAGTGACGCAGGCCAACCTCGGTTTGGAAATGTCGGCTTACGAAAACCGCCTGTATATGGAATTCGAAGTGTACAGCAAACAATCCACCGATCTGCGTTGGGAACTGGACGTGCCGACAACCACTGGTTTTACCAAAATGATCCGTAACGCCGGGTCTATGGGGAACCGTGGTGTGGAATTGGCCTTCCGCGTAATTCCGGTCCGGACCAAAGATTGGCAAGTGAACTTCGACTTCAATATTGCCCGCAATATCAACGAAATAAAGGAAGTGCCCTCCAACTTTAACCTTGCGAAAGGCGACGTGCTGAAAAACGGCAACTATGCTACGAGAGTGGAAGTTGGCGACCCGATCGGCGGTTTTTACGGATACCGCTATAAGGGCGTATACGCTACCGATCAAGACGCGATAGCCAAAGACAAGTTCGGTGAAGTGATTTACGATCCGATTACAGGTAAACCGTTGCGTATGATGATGGGAACGTCCAATTACGAATTTGAGGGTGGCGACGCTATTTACGAAGACGTGAACAAAGACGGTGTAATCGACGAGAGCGATATCGTTTATCTCGGGTCCAGCAGTCCTAAGTTTACGGGCGGATTCGGTTTCCGTGTACGCTACAAAGGTTTGGGCGTTAGCTCCGGTTTCGTATTCCGCGCTGGGCAAAAGATTGTGAACAAAGCCCGGATGAGTGCCGAAAACATGACAGGCAGTAATAACCAGAGCACAGCCACTATGCGTCGTTGGCGTTTTGAGGGTGACGAAACCGACATTCCTCGTGCCATGTTCGATTCGGGTTACAACTGGCTCGGTTCGGACCGTTTCGTTGAGGACGGCTCCTATGTCCGTTGGAGAAACCTTACCGTTGATTACCGTTTCAACAAGAAGTTCTTGCAACGCATCAACCTCAAGGATCTCTCGCTCTTCTTCACGGCCTACAACCTGTACACTTTCACTAAGTACACCGGCCAAGATCCCGAGGTGCCGTTGGGTGCTGATCCGTTCTTCTTCGGAGTGGACAACGCTACCACGCCTCCTAGCCGGACTTATACTTTGGGCTTAACAGTAATTTTTTAAGCGATGAGAAAAATCGAAAACATCATAACGGTGATCGTTTTGTCCTTCACGCTCCTGTCATGCGGTTCGTGGCTGGAAGTGGAGCCCCAAAACGACATCACCCTCGACGATTTCTGGAAATCGAAAGAGGATATACGCTCGGCTTTGACTTCCGGATATAACCAGATCCGGGACGAGGCGCCGACCATGCTCGTGTGGGGCGAAGTCCGGGCCGATATGGTAGCGGACGGCCCTGGAAACCATGGGGACTTTGAGAAAGTCATGCGCTTGGAAATTCTTCCGGGCAATTCGATTAACCAGTGGCTCGGGATGTACAAGATCATCAATTACGCCAATACCGTGATCAAGTACGCGCCAACGGTCCGAAAGTCGGATTTGTCTCTGGGCGTAAGGGATCTGAATTCGTTTCTGGCCGAGGCGAAGTTCCAACGTGCATTGGCATATTTCTATTTGGTAAGAACATTCCGTGATGTGCCTCTATATCTTGAGCCTGTGGATACCGACAATGTGGATATCTTCCTGCCAAAATCCGACGAGGCTGATATTTTGGCCCAGATCATCGAAGATTTGGAATGGGCCGAGCGCTACGCTCCAAGAGGGTTTTCGGAAGTGGAGTACAATAAAGGTTTCGGTACCAAAGCGGTGATTCAGGCCCTTTTGGCCGATGTCTACCTGTGGGACGGACAGTTCGACAATTGTGTTACGATGTGTAACAAGATCATCGACCGCTCCGCTTACCGGATATTGGACAGCGAGTCTTTCGGTGAAATATTCGGAAGAGGAAATACCAACGAAGGTATTCTCGAACTGCAGTTTGACGCGACCAAAAACCAAAAAAACAAATTCTGGAACCTTTACAGTACCGGAGGAAAAAACGGGCTTGCGTTTATAGTTCCACCTCATGTGGAAGAGGCCTATGACGAAAGCGACAAGAGAAAATTGACCACCGTTTACCGAAACTCCAAGGACGTTTTGATGGTCAACAAGTTCGACGTTTTCGGAAATTCCATTTCGGAGGATGCCAATTGGATCGTTTACCGCTACGCCGATATCCTGTTGATGAAGGCCGAAGCTTTGGTAAACACCGGCGATTATTTCGGCGCGCAGAACGAGCTGAACATCATCCGCGACAGGGCGGGCTTGGGGCCGAAAATCCTTAGTGAAAACCGCTTCGAGGCCGAAGACGCAATCCTTGCCGAACGCGGGCTTGAGTTCGCTTACGAAGGCAAACGCTGGTTTGACCTGCTCCGCGTAGCCCGCCGAAACAACTTCGAAAGGAAAGAGACGCTTATCAACATCCTTACGCGGAATATCGACCCGGCCAAGGCGCCGAAATACCGCAGCTTGCTTTCCGACCCGATGAGCTACTATCTGCCTATCTGGCAAAAGGAGTTGGAGAACAACGTCAACTTGGTACAAAACCCTTACTACGAATAAAATGAGAGGGATATGAAAGATTTGATTCAATTTATATTTAACATAAAACGGAGAGTCTTCGCCGTGGGCCTGCTTCTGGCGGCCGTGTCCCTCGCCTCATGCGATGAGGACGACGACGACAAGATCTTCAAAGAGGCCGAATACCTCACGGCTATCGAGGCCATGGAGTCTGATCCGGACGGCCGTTTCGATATGTGGCTTCAGCTCATCCAGGCTTCGGATTTTTACGGCTTGCTCAACGCCCGCGGAGACTACACTTTCTTCGGTGTGGTAAACGAGGGCGTGCAGGAATACCTAAGCCAAACGGGAGCCTCCGATATCGGAAGTTTGGAAAAGGACTTTGTCAACAAACTGGTCAAGAACCATACGGTGATGAGCAGTTACGCCAGCTTCACGATGGACCCCGGTCCGTTGGGCGACACTACGATGAACGGTAACTACCTGACGATTCTCTTTGGCGAAGGCGGGTTGAAAAACCTGAAAGTGAACCAAAAATCGTTGATCGTTCAGCCCGACACCCGTTGCTCGAACGGCTATCTGCACGTTATCGACAATGTGATTTCGCCGATTGGCGCCGGAGCTTACAAGACGATGGCCGAACTTGGCAAGTTCGGAATCTTTAACGAGGCCGTATCGATGGCCGGCTTGGCCGATACGCTGGAACTGGCCACTACCGCCGAGGGCAAAGGCGTATACTTCACGCTTTTTGCCGAGACGGACGAAGTCTTTAAGGCAGAGGGAATCAATTCGGCCCAAGAACTCGCCACGAAACTGGAAGCGGGCTCGGATTATACCAGCCGGGACAACGCGCTGAACCGCTTTGTACGCTACCACATCATGACGGGCAAGCGATATTCCAACCGACTGAAGAGCCACACTTACCTGACGGTGGGGAACACGATGGTCCGTTTGGAGAAAACCAACGGCGGTTTTTATGTCAATCCCGAGCACGATGATTTCGGCGAACTTTTGCTTGACAAAAGTAATCTGCTGGATGTGTTCAATATGGATTTCCAGTCTACCAACGCTACCATCCACGCCCTGAAAAAGGTGATGTATTTCTATGACCCCGAACCGCAGGTCATATTCGATGACGTATGCGATGTGCCGGAACTCCAAACCAAGCGTTGGACCGGGAATTTCTTGGTTCGCGTAAACGAGATCGAGCGCTGGAAAGGCAAAGGCTATGAGGAGTTCGCTTACAGAAACTACGGCGGACAAGGCCTGTACGAGAACGATAACGTGCAGTGTATGAACGCTTACTCAGGTTGGTTTGAATACACCACTACGCCGATAGTCCGGGGCAAATACAAGATTTCGGCTACCTTCAGCGGTGCCGGATCTGATGTGACCGCCCACGTTTACGTCGATGGCGTAAAGTGCAAAACGCCGCTTTATGACCAAGAGCGCGAGTATCAGCTCGGCGAGTTCGAGTTTAAGGAAAACGGTCCGCACGTGATTCGCCTTGAGTCGCTGATCGGCGGCAGGCTGTATCTCGACCGTTTCAAGTTTACGCCAGTAAAATGATTTTTGACGCTATGGATATACATAGATTTTTCAAAAAGAACCTGTTGTTTGTCGCCCTCGCCGGGATGGTGGCCTGTTCCGAAAAGGACGACCACTTCGACGGCGCTTCCGGCGGTCAGGTTATGGACATGACCGTGGCGGAGTACGTTACCTCGACATCGGGTCACGGGGCCTTCGGCGACATGCTTAAGGAACACGGGTATTTGGACAGCCTTGCGGGCAACCGTTCCGTAACGCTTTTCCTTCCGCCGGACAGCGAGCTTTCGGGCTTGGGAGTTTCCGGCGACAAGGCCAAAGAACTCGTGTCGTACCACATCGGTAACACGCTGTTTTATCGCGCCGCTATGGAAGGCGACAAGGAGTATTACGTCAAGACGCTTTTCAACGGAAAGAATATCTGGGCCAGAAAAGAAGGCGCGGGTATGGAGCTTGACCGCAAGGTGAGCGCTTCCGGCGATCCTGTTATCTGCTCAAACGGCATAGTCTACGTCCTCGACGGCGTGCTGGTTCCCGACAAGAACATCTTTGAGGGAGTGGAAAACCTGCCCGACAGCGAATACGGCACGCTCAAAAAGTACATGACTACAGACTCTTTGATCTTCGACAGGAAGAACAGCTTTCCGCTGGGCGTTGACGAGTTTGGCAGAACGGTATACGATTCAATCTTTGTCACTGATTATATCTACCGCTTTCAGGTAGGTGATATTCTGGACGAAAACCGCGACTTTACCGCCCTGACACTGTCGGACGCGGCTTTGGAAGCCACTTACGACCGTATGGTGAAACGCTACTACGGTTCGGCCGACAACCTGCCGGCGTATTTCGATGATCCCGAGCAAAAGGAGAAAATCGTAAAGCAGATCCTCGGAACCACTTTGGTGGAAGGGAAAGTCCATAGCAAAAATCTGGGCGATACGCTGGAGGCCACCAACGGCCGTAAGATCATCCTGACGAAAGAATGGAAAGACATCTCGCCCGATAAAAGGAGCAACGGCTACGCCTATGATCTCTCTTCGGTGGATTATCTGATGTCGGACGTGATGGGCCGGACCCAAGAAATCGACGGTTCCATTTTCGGGGTCAGTTCCTATGATTTCGATATGGAAAACAGTGGGGAACTGGAAGTGAACCGCATTTACAATAACGCGAGCCAAGTGGCGGTCACCTTCAAAAGCCTGAAGCCGTTTTGGGTGGAATTTAAAGCCAAAGACGTAATGGCCGGCCATTTCCGCCTGGTGATTAGCGGACTGAGAAGCGAGACCACGGCGGCCAAAACCACGCTCGACGGCAAACTTCTGGACTTGAGCTATACGCCAACGGGGAACTGGTCGGAAGATAATTACGAGAATATCCGTTTCGATTCTTTCGGCGACAGGACTTTCCGCTTCGAGGTCAATGAGAAAAACGAAGACGACGAGTACAAGCTCGCCATCAACGGCTTCTTTTTTATCCCCGTAAGGGAATGACCGCTCCAATGGGACTGAATTAAAAACAGTAACCGTTTTTTGTGATGAAACACACTTTATTGAATATAATCTTATTAATCGCCACGCTGGGATTCCTTCCGGCCCAAGCCCAAGACAAGGTGACGGGTACGGTCAGGGACGCCCGCGGCAATGCGCCGCTCAAGGGCGTGGTGGTCAACCTGCTGGGCAGTAAGGGCGTTTCGGCCTTTACCGCCGAGGACGGAAGCTTCGAGATTCCGATTTCCACAAAACAGGAAGTGGCTCTCGATTTCGCCTTTGCGGATTACCGCAGCCGGAGGGTCTACCTCAACGGCCGTAGCAACGTTGACGTGCTTTTGGTTCCGGCGGATATCGCCAGGGGACCGGAGATGCTCAGAACTTCGGCGGGCGTACAGGCCCCGTCCGACTATAACGGATCCGCCGTTACGCTCACCCGCCAGCAGATCGCCCAGCGGGGATATTCCACTTTGGAAAACGCCCTTCAGGGCATGGTTCCCGGCTTGTACGTGGCCACGCATTCCGGCGTTACCGGCGCGGGCGGATCTTTGGATTTCCGCGGCGTATCCACAATGGCGGCCGGCAACAGGCCCTTGGTGGTGGTTGACGGTGTGATATTGGAAACCAATCTTGGCGGACTTTCCGCTGTGGAAGGCTACGCTTTTAATCCATTGGTAAATATCAACATCAGGGATATTGAGCAGGTAACCTTCGTAAAGGACGGAATGGCTTCGGTATACGGGTCTTTGGCCTCGAACGGGGTGATCCTGATCCATACGGCCGACAGCGACGTAAAAGAAACCCGCGTGGATTTTACGGCCAATTTCGGGGCGTTCATGAAGCCCCAAAAAGCCTCGGTGCTTGACGCCAGAGGCTACCGCAACCTAGCCTTGGAACAGATGGTGGACAAGGGAATTACCCAAGACCAGATCGAGGACCGCTATCCTTATATGATCGAATTGGCCGAGGGAGCGGACGCTTTCCGGTTCGGCAACGACACCGATTGGCAAGACGAAGTGCTTACCGCCGGTGTGTTGACGAACTATTCGGCGAGTATCGAAGGCGGTGACGAGGTGGCTTCCTACAATTTTTCGGTAGGATACACCAACAACGACGGCGCGGTGGAAAATACGGGTGTTGAGGTATTTGATCTAGCCATGGGCGCCCGCATCCGCATGCTCAAGGGGTTGCTGATTCGCCCTAAAGTGTCCCTCTCGAAAATTGGCGCCGAGCTGATGCCCGAAAGCTATACCGCTACGGTGAATCCAGTGTTGGCCTCGCGCTTTAAGTCGCCGATGATGGGGATTTGGAAAAGGAGCGAGCGAGGTTACAGCCTGCCGTTCTATGACGAGGTTTCCGATTTCGGAATGAGTAATCCGGTCTCGTTGGTGGCCAACTCTGTAGGTAACCACGACAATTTCCGTCTGAAGGCCGGCATTAGCGCCACCCAGAATATCTTTTCGGGCCTTACCGCCGATTTTGATCTGATGGCCGATCTGTTCAATATGAAAGAGAACGCTTTTATTCCTGAAACGGGATCTGTGCCGCAGTTTGACGGACAGGCCCGGAATACGATGAAAAGCGCCCAGCGCAAGCATTTCTCAATCATCGGGCAACTTGGGTTGAACTATAACAAAACCTTCGGTTTCCGCCACAGGGTAAACGCCAAGGTGGGAACACGTGTCCGCATCAACGATCTGGAAGAGGAAATGGCGGTGGATATCAACTCGCCTTCCGACCAGTTCGTGGTGATTGGCCGTGGCGACGGATCGTTCCGCCAGCTTACGCCGAACAACGGAAAGTGGAATATGCTCACCTTCTATGGCAACGCCGGCTACGCTTATCTTGACCGCTATTACCTTGACGTAAACATGTCGGTGGACGGAAGCTCGAAGTTTGCCGCCGGCGAGCGATACGCTTACTTCCCGTCCGTGCAGGGCGCTTGGCGACTGTCGTCGGAGCCGTTTATGGCCGGGCTGAAAGCCTTGGACGATTTGCGCTTGCGGGCCAGTTACGGACGTACGGGCAACGGCGATATCGGATTCTATTCGGCCAGGTTCTACTACGTAGGCGTTCCTTATCTCGATTATTCGGGAACGGTAAGGGGCGGCGTGCCGAATACCGGCCTGAAGTGGGAAACCACCGACCAGCTGAATATCGGCCTCGACCTCTCGCTCTTCGACGGATTTGTGAAACTGGGAGCGGACGTGTACCAACGCAAGACCAACGATTTGTTGACCGCCGAAAACCTGACGACTTTCTACGGTTCGGAACTGTTGCTTAGCAATGGCGGGTCGGTGGAAAACAGCGGATTCGAATTGAGTATGGACTTTGACCTGATCAGAGGAAAAGATTTCGGTTTTGGTCTGGGGGCCACGTTCTCCAAAAACACCAACGAAGTAACGCAACTGGGCAAAAACGCCCTGACAAGCGCCGAGCAAGGCGTGCATCAGGTTACGGCCATTCCCGGCGGGGAGCTGATCACCAAAGTGGGCGGTTCCATCAACAGCTTTTACGGTTTCCAATCGTCGGGTGTGATTCCGTCGGTGGCCGAGGCCGAGCGCCTTAACCTGAAAGACCGTTTCGGAAATCCTTTCCGTGCGGGGGATATCGCATTTGTCGATATGAACAAGGACAATGTCATTGACGAGAAAGACAAAACAGAGATCGGAAGTCCTCTGCCGGATTTCTTCGGTTCAGTATCGGCCAGGGCGCGCTATAAGAAGTTGCGCGTGGACGTTCTGTTTGACTACGTGTACGGCAACGAGATCTATAACCACGTCCGCAAGGGAATGGAATCCATGGACGGGTATTACAACCAAAGCACGGCGGTGGAGCGTCGCTGGCGCAAGGACGGTCAGCAGACCGACATTCCGCGCGCGTCGTTCGGCGATCCGATGGGCAACGGACGTTTCTCGGACCGATGGATCGAGGACGGCTCATTTGTCAGGCTCAAAAACGTGACGATCAGCTATGACTTCGGCGTGAAAAACCGCTTTATCCGTAACCTTACGGGCTATTTGAGCGCCAATAACCTGATCACGTTCAGCGACTATCTGGGCGATTCTCCGGACATATCCTATAGCAATGACCTGAACACCAGAGGCGTGGATTACGGCCGTGTGCCACCGCTTACCTCCGTATTGTTGGGCGTAAAAATGGGAATCTAAAATGGCTGTCATGAAGAGAAAAAATCCAACGAAAATACGATTCGGAATCATGATCTGGGCATGGGCCGCGCTGTCGGTGGGCATGGCGTCCTGCTCAGACTTTTTCGACCCTTCCCAAGACCTTATCCAGGAGCGGGAAGATCATTACAACTCTCTTGAGGACGTGCGCAGGGGCCTAACGGGCGCCTACGCCGGCCTTCAGAAAGTGGTGGACAACGTAGTGGTGATGGGCGGCCTGCGCGCCGACCTGATGACGGTAACCGGGAACTACGACCCGTTTTTGGAACAGGTGGAAAATCATGGCATGAGCCCTGACAATCCGTACGCCAGCCCGAAATACTTTTACGATATTATCCTGAACTGCAATGATGTTTTGGAGAATATAGAGAAGAGTAAGGCCGACCCGAAAATGACTGACGAAGTGGCTGACGCTTACCGTGCGGAATTGAGGACTTTGCGGGCTTGGACTTACCTTCAGTTGGCTCAGACCTACAAAGAAGTTCCGGTAATAAAAGAGGCCTTGAACGGACACTTTGGCGATTACGAGCCGGAGCGCTATAACAAAGTGAAGATGCTCAACTGGCTGATCACGGAAATGGAGTGGATTTCCGAGCAGGAACAGCTTGATTGGAGAGAGTTCGATAATAAAAAAGTAGAGCTTTGGACTCCTTATGAGGTAGTCTTCATTAATCGAAAAGCCCTGTTGGGCGAGCTGTATTTGGCCTCCGGTAATTTCGAAAAAGCGGCCACCACTTTCTATGATTGTATAATCAACGACGGCGACGGCAAAGACGACCCTAAACTAAAGTGTTCATCGCTAACTGGTGGAATTTTTTGGGATGACACTTGGCAAAGAGTGGAAGACGGTACGGTAGGGATGGAGCACCTTTCGGTTATTCCTTTCGATAACAGAAAGCACCAGACCCACGGCCTGATGTCGCTGTTCTCTAACGCCACCCAGCACAAGTACTTGATTAAGCCGACAGAAGTAGCCGTAAACAAATGGCAAGGACAGCGTGGGCATAATTTCAATTTCGATGTCTATAGGGGATTGAACAAGTCCTACGCCGTTGTCTCTGACGATACGCTGGTAAATAAGTATATGATCGGGAAGTCGATTTATGAAAGCGACGCCGTATATCCGATTTATCGCGCTGCCGATCTCCATTTGCTTTACGCCGAAGCCACCAACCGGGCCGGTAATCCGGCGGAGGCATTGGGAGTGATTAACACCCAACTGAAGGGCTCCCCAGAAACGGCCGGTATCCGTGGCCGTGTGTCCCTCAAAAGCGTGGAGATGGACGATCTTCGCTTGCGTTATCCAAATGCCGGATCGGAGATGGAACTTGTGGAGATGGCTCTGTTGGAAGAGCGGGCTTTGGAGTTCGCCTTCGAAGGAAAGCGCTGGAACGATCTGGTTCGTTTTGCCGAAAGGGCGGGACGCCCGGCTTGGCTTGCCGACAGGATTGCGGCCAAATACGCAACCGACCCAAGCAAGCGGGAAGAAGCCAGGAAGATGCTGATGGACGTATCGAAATGGAAAATCGATATGCCTACGCTTAAGTGAGGCGCTAGGGATTAAGTTTTTGGTATTAGGTATTTGGTCTTAAGTCTTAGGTATCTGGACTGTTGAAAACCGCATGTGGAGCCAGAGGCTCCAGCGCTATCAGAAACGAGCGAGACGCTCGCACCAGTTCTGGATGTCTTTTTTCCTGTCTTGAAATAGGAGTCGAACTTTTACTTAAGACCTAATACCAAATACTTAATACCATAAAGAATATTCATTATGAAAAGGGAAAACGCTTTGCCTTGAAAAGCGCAAGCGTTTTCCCTGATTTCGAAATCGAAATAATCCAAACGATGAAAAAAATATTTCCCATACTCGTGGCATGCCTATGCGTGTTTGCATGGGCCTGCGAAGAAAATGACGGACCGGAAATCGTCGAAGAGGGATTTTTGGAGGTCCTGACACTGAATGCGGAAAACGTGACCGAAAGCCAGATCAAGCTCTCGGGCCAGGTGCTTTCGCTTAGCGGATCGGAGATCAAAAAGGTGGGTTTCGCTTATTGGGTACAGGGCAAGCTGAGTACCCGAAAAGTGGCCAGTGCCGAATACGACGCAGCGACAAAGACCTTTAGCGCCACCGTACAGGGGCTGAACTCTTATACCTCGTACTCGTTCAACGCCTTTGCCGAGGACGAAATCACCGTAGAACGCGGAGATGTGCTCAGTACCAAAACCAAGGTGGCGCCCGGCGTTACCAAAGCCTCGGTAGAGACAATCGGGATTGAAGGGTTGTCATTCAACAAAGCGACGCTTAAAGGCAAATTGCTTACCGACGGCAACAGTACCCAGACCCAAGTGCTCTTTTATATCTGGGAGAGGGGAACGATAAACGAGGAAAAATCAATCAAAGCCGAACTTCAGGACGGTATGTTTACGGGAGACGCGCTGGCGTTAAGACCCGGAGCCCAATACGCTTACACTACCGTAGGCCTTAACGAACTGGGAGCCAACCCGGGCGATACGCTTTTCTTCAAAACCAACCAGATGGTATTTGTGGATATTGATGCCACGGGCGCCGGCGACGGTTCTTCTTGGGCTAACGCTTTCACCAGCATTAAAACGGCGATCAGTAAAGCGTCTTCAGGCGTGGAGCTTTGGATAGCCGAAGGTATTTATGTGGAAAAGGAAATCCCGGCCAAGAAGGGCTACGACCTCTACGGCGGATTCAACGGCACGGAAACAGAACGAGGCCAGAGAGATTGGGAGACAAATGTGACGACCATTGGTAGAACCAAAGAAATGTATGACGCTAAGGAGCACCATGAGAATTTCCCAATCCTTACAAGTCAATATAAGCACCGTTTGGAGAAATCTATTTTTGACGGAATCACATTTCAGTACGGCGATGGCGTGAGCCGGAATGCAGGAGGTGTAATTGTATGTAACCCGGGAAGCCCCAGCTTTAAGAACTGTATTTTCAAAAACAATACGGCTAAAACAGGTGGCGCTCTTTATCTGATGAATTCGAAATCCTATATCTACAATTGCAAATTCATAGAGAATACAGTGCCTCAGCACCAAGGAGGAGCAATGCGGACATACATTAATGTCGACGGTTTGATTCTGGATGAGTGTGTGTTTGAGCGTAATACGGCTCCTAATAGTGAGGGAGGGGCGTTACATGTCACTCAGCCACTTACTATGCGTAACTGTATTCTAAAAGAAAATGAGGCTAGAACAGCCCCCGCTATACATGTGAACGGAGGCGGTTGCCCGCTCTTTATAGGCACCAATATTATTGAAGGAAATATCTCCAAAAACAATCCCGGTGTACAGATTGACGGCGGAGGATCCAAAGGATGCTCCCCAGATGGTCAATAAATAAACATTAGGCCAGCGTTGCGCTGGCCTTCACCTAAGAATTACAACAATGAGAAAAATATACATACCGTGGGTTTTCGCGCTTGTGGCCTCGGTTCTTTTCACGGCCTGCGACGACAAGGAAACCCAATTTGACGCTCCCGGAGAAGATACCTTCGAGGCGTCGCCCCTGCATGTGATCAACAGCGTATCGCAGTATTGGGATACTGGACTCTTTGGACCGAAAAACGGTTTCTTGGATTTTATCGATACCACCGATACGCAGTACCAGACGATATCGTACACGGCATTGGCCAATGTAGGTACTACTGGCAAAAACGTATGGAACGTTCTCTTTGATACCAAGGCAAATATGCCATACAGTAGCGCCGATGTGGATATGCTGAAGTATTTTAATCAGGATCGTGCTTTGGGTTTCTTCGCTATGGGAGAAGGTGAAAAGCTTGACAACCCTAACGCACTGACAAAGAACTTCGGATTCACATTTGAAAAAGGGCCGGTAGGGGCTTTGGAAGCCAGCGGACAGACATTGGTAGCCAACAATGACGGATTTTTCCTGAAGCTTGACCAGCCTGGCGATTGGAAAGTATTGGCTACGGCAAAAGGAAAGCCAGTAATAGCGCTTAAGGGCGAGGATCAGGGCAATCAGATATTGGCATGCGGAGTCGATATTTTCGGTAACCGAAATGCCGGGAACGTGGCTTTTTATAAGGCTTTGATGGAGGAAACAGCAAAGCAGTCAGTAGGTAATTTCGCTTCAAAAGGGTTGAATGCGGAAGGAGGAGTACCCGCTTATGAGGATGATAACGTTACGATAATCGCCAATAAATATTGGAGCGATAAAGTAATGGATATCAAGGACCGCTTGACTCAGGCGGTATCCAAATCAAAGGAAATGAGTGGGTATCCAGATATTACTGCTCCGCTCAGATTAAGAATTATAAACGGAGAGGGAACCTTTTTCTTCCATAAAGGAGAAGTGGTGTTGGGCCTCGGTACGGAACAATTTGACGGAGACGAACTGGGTCTGACGGTAAGTCTTGGAGCTGTAGCGCATATGTGGCTGACCAAATTCAAAGAAAGAACTTTCCGTATGGAAGGTCCGGCTTTGTTAGCGGGCGTGAAGTTGGCAAATGAGATGGGACTTACGGGCGGGGAAGACCGTTTCCTGAAACCCCTGAAGGAGATGGGCAAGGCGCATCCCGATTATAACAAACTGGACTATACCACTTTGAACGAGACTAACAAGGGCGATTTTTCCGTAGAGCTTTATGCGGGCAAGTTCCTTAATCTGTTTGATAAAATTGAGGCAGTGGACGCAGGGGATTCTTTCACTGAGTATGTGCGACTTCTGAGCCAAGAGCCTGCCGATTTTCCGTATATCAACGCCCATAACGATATGTGGATCTTGCTAGCCTCTTCAGGAGATGTTACCGCTGCAACGAGCATTATGGGAGATGAGGGTATAGCGTATGATAACGACAGGGTTAGTACTCCTCTTTCTTATAGTGCGGAGTTTGTTAATCCTTCGGAATTTGAGGCGACAGGAATAGCTCAACCGGGTTTCCCACTTAGTAGACTGTTTGATGGATCTTACAGTATCTGGCATAGCCCATGGGGAGGTGGTGCGCAACCGATGCCACACGATATAATCATTGACATGAAAGTAGCTAGAAAGATTGGGTTTGTTTTCTATTATCCACGACAAGGAGGCCCCAAAGATCATATAGCTGAAGCGCAATTTTTTGTTAGTGATGATGGAGAGAATTGGGAAGACCCTATTTCTGAGTTTGAATGGAAGATGCCACACACGAATGGCCGTAAGAAGATTTATAGTCACCTTTTAAAGAAAGGAAGATACGTAAAAATGCGTATAAATGATTTTTGGAGAGATGGAGAGACAACTCAAGGAGATGGTGACTTTTCCGTAATTGCTGAACTCCAATTTTATGGTGTAGAGGAATAATCGAATTAAAACAAATAAGCAATCGTAGGCGATTAGGGGCCGTAAAGACGGCCACGGTCTCGGGTAACACCGGGACCGTTTCACTGTTTGTTTTTTAATTTTTGGAATAGGAGGTGATTGATAGCGGGGGAAGGTTAAGCAATACAATCAATTTTTTTAGGTTCTCTGGTTAATTCCGTAATGCAAAGCTATCGTTCAGAGTTTATCTTCATCAAATCTGGCACTGCCAACGGAAATGCGTATTAGATTTCCCCATTAGTGCGCTCGTTAAGACAAGGAAAAGGACTTGTTTGTGTATATAGTTTGGAAAAAATATACTTTTTTGACTATATTTGAATCTCCTACATTGTTTTTTGTTCTTTATTGAGGTTTCCTTAATCACCTATTTTTAATCATTAAAGCTTGGGATAACTCCACCCAGAGCTTATTCAATACATATTGATATGAAAAGTCTATTGAGTATTTTTCTGTGCGCTTTGTTGTGCGCTACCGCTGGCTGTGCCCAAAAAAATGGCAAGAATTACAAGGTGATCAACTCTCCCGAGCAAAAGCGAAACGGAATGGCATTTACAGTATCTCAAGTCATAATTGATGATACATGTACCATTTTGGAACTTCGTGTAGCTTTGGGGGAAGAAAAAAAGTTAGAACATTACCTGAAAAAAACGTATTTGAATCCTCACGGAACAGAGCAAAAATTGAATTTTTATAAATACAAGCCTTTAAAAGTAACATCCCCTGAGATTTATAAAAGAGTCTGTTTAGCATACTACCCTCACATTCCAGCCGGGACCGAGTTTATAACTCTTGCCCATAAAACTTCCCATACAAAAGCGCAAGATATCGATCTGCGTACCAAAGAGTATCCTAAGGGTTTTCCCGAAATATTAGCCGGAAAGTGGTACGCTACCGACACTGACGCCAATTTATCATTCTACTTCCTGCCAGAAAAGATCTTATATGATGGCGAGTTGTGGGACTATGGCAAAATAAAGAAAGGTCGGAAGTCCACAAAAGTATATCTAAAAGGTAGTGAAAGGAATATAAAACTGTCGGTTAAAACAGACGACAAAAACCTCATAAGCATTGGAATAGACGATAAGGAATATCGAACCTATAACCGTTATCATTTTCCAAAAGTCACAAAAGAAGCGCCTTACGAGGTCAAGATACTGCCGAAAGCGGACACCGCCGTCTATGCGGGTTATATCAAAGGATATAAGCCTGGTCAGGGGCCTAAGAGTGGGATAATTCATCTAAATGATTTTCTTGGAGGGCTTACTTTGCCATATCGATTTAAAGTTAAGGAAGACGGCTCATTTCGGGTTAAACTGCCCATACACCATCCGATCTCTGTATCGGTTAATATAGATTCACACTATTATTATCATGTTCTTTTTGAACCCGGTAAAACAACATTCCAACTTCTAGAAGGCGAGAGTATGGAGTTCATGGGGCCTACCGCCAGAATAAACAGAGAAATTCCACTATATAAATCGGTTACAAGACCTTTCGGATCCATAGACTACCACAGAGATTTCGCAACGAAAGATCTTCTAGAGTTTACCGCTGAAGAATACAAACAATATTGTCTGAAACAAGAAAAAAAAGCGTTAGAGACACTACATATATTGACTTTGTTTCATCAACTCAGTCCTAAAGCCCAACAAGTCCTGAAAGCCGGGATAAAATTCAATGCGCTGTATTGTATGCTTGAGGTGGAATCTTTCAGAGGAGATGTCCTAAGCGAATTCCGTGAACTTGACAAGAGCAAATACCCAGACTTGAAACCAGGAGACGATTACTATGATTTTTTGACAACCGATATACTGAATGACCTTGACGGCCTTCTGTCCGTAAATAGTGCTTACAGCATTTTCATAAATCGTTTGGCTCATTGTCGTTGGACAAAAAGCAAAGAGAACGGTATGACTCATGATTTCGCTAATGCACTCAGGATTCTGGAAAAGGTCGAAAAAACAGAGCGACTAAGCCCAATTGAAGCGGAACTGCTCCAATATGATAGGGAAAAAGGGGCTCCCTTCCGCGAATATGAGGTATTTAGCAGGAAGAATGAACAAGAGATTATAGACTTTAGTGTGCGTAACGAGAAGCTTGTTAAAGAATTTTGGAGTATAGACACCGGAACTTGTGCAAATGTAATTTCCGGTCCTTTGTTATTGGACTATGTATACCAACGAATCGAAAAGAAAAGTAATGCCGACAAGAAACTATTAAGACAGTTATCCCCTAAACTTATAGAAAAAGAAAGGGAGTTTATTGATCGATTCGGATCAATGCTATCTAAGGTTTATGATAAATATCCGGTGGAAAGCAATCTACTATTTAAGGAAATCGTCAAACTAAACACTTTGGACAGCCTTCGGGATCATCATTACAATGGTGAAACGAACTTGGCGTTCGATTTGATCAAACTGAACAACCTACTTTCTGTCGAAGACATAAATACGATTGGAGAAGGGGACAAAAGGATCGATTTGCTCAAAGAGCACTTAAACGTGCCTGTATTTCGGGAGTATCTTGAAATGTTTATTGCCGAACAATACAAGTATCATTTGCAAAGGGAAAAATCGGTTGCGAAAAAGAAGGCAGTCCACGACGCCGACACAATCTTGGCCGAAATGATTCGCCCGCTCAAAGGAAAAGTGGTGCTTGTGGATTTTTGGAACACTTGGTGCGGGCCTTGCCTCGATATGCACCAAAAGCTCAAGCCCCTCAAAAAAGATATGGAGGGCAAGGATGTGGAGTTTCTTTATATAGCGGACGTATCTTCACCGCTCAAGTCATGGAGGACCTTTGCCGATGGAATGAAGGGCAAACATCACCGCGTCAGCAAAGAGGAGTGGCAGGCACTCAAAGCGAAATTCGGGATCTCCGGGATTCCACACCTTGCGCTTATAGGCAAGGACGGGCGGATTATAAACCCTAAGATCGACTGGATTCATACGGTCAAAACTTGGAAAGGGTTTAAGGCAATGATTGATAAGGAGTTGGCAAATGAGCCTTTATGACGGTCGGAGCTATCGTGCCGGTTTCTGCTTTTATCTACCCTAAAACATTTATGCGTTCATAAAAAAAACAGCATGTACCTTATAGCGCACAAAGCGGTTGTTTTTGACGGTGATTTAGATATTTTAAAAGGGCCAAAAGTATCATCAAAGTATCTTTATCCGTGGCGTTAAGCATCATGATCTATGGCTAATCTACGGATAAACCCATCTGTAAGGGGCTAGAAGGGCTATTTTGGGTGAAATCGTTAAGAAAAACAGACGATTTCGGGTGATGTCAGTTTTTTGTTCATAAAAGGCCATTTTCGGAAGCTACGTTCCCTCTTGCTAAGGGCAATATCGGGTCTTCAACTTAACCCATAATATCGATAACATTCCCATGCATGAGAAAAGCGCGACCCGGGAAGTCAAGGCGCTGAAGCTGAAAGGCGTTTTGGCCCGCTGGTTCGGCGAGATAGAAAAATACGAATACCTGATGCTTTTGCGGGGCGACAAGGGAGCGGGCAAGAGCAGTTTCCTTTTCCAGATCGCCGATTTTTTCGCCGGAAACGGAATGAACGTCGGTTTCTTTTCTCTGGAGATGGACAAGGAATCGAAACTGATCAAGGAGGACTACCGCAAAAGGAATATCAAACCCGCCAACGAGAAACGGATCTTGGTGGCCTCGGAACTCCCCGAAGGCCTGAAGACCATCCAAAAAGCGGCCGAAGCCTTTGACGTGATCCTGATAGACAGTTGGCAAAAGGTAACAGGCGCCAAACAGCAGGACATTGACCGCCTGCGCAAAGCCCACAAAGAGACAATATTCATAGTGATCACCCAAAGCAACACCGCCGGAACCACAAGAGGCGGTAATATGGCGGACTTTGACGCCTCGGCGGTGGCGCACGTGTATGAGGGTGGCATGGCTACGTTCGAGAAGAACCGTTACGCCTCGGAGCCCGGTTTGGTTTATTCGGTGTTCGAGGGAAAGATAGTGGATGCCGAAGACTAAGGGGAAACGGTTCTATAAATGAAATTTATTGTTCGGTTCCTGTTATTTCCTGTATATGGGAAGTAACAGGAACTTTTTTGTGGGAGATAGAAAACGGGCGTAGCGTTAATATGCATATGACTTTGGTCATATTTGACTTTATTGAGTCATACTTAAATCAAATAAGGTTGATATTGATTTTTTTAGATATTAAATTTTTACTCTTTTTGAGAGGTGAATGTTTTGTAAATGGGAAATAACAGATATTCCTGTTATAAACTATTGCAAGCAAAACAGCAAAATGAATATTAATCGGTAAATAATAAATTTAAAAATGAAAAAGCTTTTAACACTCTTTATAATCACTCTATTAGCATTAAATACTTTTGGTCAATCAAATCATTTTCCACCAGGCGGCAATGTTCGTATAGGAACAACATATAATGGAAGTATTCTAAATATATTAAAAAAGCCGGCTGATATCGAAGCCCATCTATTCTTAGGGAATCCAGAATCAGAAACACAATCAGGTTTTGTGTCTTCTCGTTTGTGTTTTGCTGGGACTGGAATACAACATGCAGGCCTTGCTTGGGTTCCAGACTTAGGGAATTCAAAAGGAGACGGCAAACTTCATCTAGCGTTTGGGGGCTATCAAAACCCAATGAAAAATTCAATAGAAGTAACATTTCAATCAAATGGTAATGTTGGCTTTGGAACGACAAATCCAGGAACATCAATTGAAATAAAAAAAGTTGTACCATTAATAGGTATTAATGGTACTGCTGTATCAGGATTCAGAGGTCTCGATTATCAATATAACGGAACTACTTTTGCCTCTCAAAAAGCTGACGCTAAAAGTGGATAATTTAGGCACTCAGTTGGACCTATTACGGAATGGGGTGGGTCTCATACATTTTATACTGATACAAATGAAAGAATGCGAATAGATAAAAATGGAAATGTAGGCATAGGGTTAAAGACTATTCCATTGGATTTCAGACTAGCGGTAAAAGGTAAAATAGGAGCAGGTGAAATTAAGGTATTAGATGTAAATAATTGGTCTGATTTTGTTTTTAATTCAGATTATAAATTGAAACCACTTGAGGAAGTAGAATCTTTCATAGAACAAAACAACCACCTTCCTGATATCCCATCTGAGAAAGAAGTAAAAGAAAAAGGAATTAACCTTGGAGATATGGATGCAAAACTTCTCCAGAAAATAGAAGAACTGACATTGTATATGATTGAGCAGAATAAAAAGACCGATAATTTAATAAATGAAACAAAAGAATTGAGGAAAGAGAATCAAATACTAAAAGATAAAATAAGAAAACTTGAAGAAAAATAAAGGCAATTAATTGAGTAGACGGCCGTGAGCCAAAAGCTCACGGTGCGCCTCTCACACCACCGTACGTACGGTTCTCGTATACGGACCTATATACTTTCTCTTAACTTTTTGATGTTGTTCATTATACTCAATTTGTTCAATAATAATGAACACTATAGGTATAGTGAACAAGCCCTCTATATTTCCGACTTTTAGGGAAAAGATCTTTATGTTTCTTCCTTGATCGTATACACCGGTTTTATACCTCTTCAGTAGCCAGATAAAGAGACAGCTATACCTATGGTAGCGGACTTTGACGCCTCAGCGGTGGCACATGAGTAGAGGGTAGCATGGCTACATTCAAGAAGAACCGCTACACCTGTTATTTCATGTTGTATTTGGTTTTAAAATGAGTTTTTGATCTAAAAAAACAATGAAGAGTGATCTACTAATTGAGAAAAATGATTTTATCGAAGAACGCTTTGCGGAAATGAATACACGCTACAAGGGTTTCGGGAAAGATTTATATCTAAAAATTAAAGATGAATTACCTGAAGTATTTGAAGGTTTAAAATTCTACCAAAGAATAAAACATCAAATTGAGGACAGTTATGCGATTTTCAACGATAAAACTACACCGTTTGCAATTCAATTAGACCCTCTCTGTGAAGTTATTGTTTTATGGAATCACACATTGCAAATTGAAATAGGTATAGTACCCTCGATTCTTAGGACCAGTAAAGTCGATTTTTAAGTAAATTTTAAACGGTTGTCGCTATCGTCGAGCCCGTGTGAATGTTGATAAGTCCTTTCACATTCTGTTTTTTCTTGGACTTATCAATATTTGCATGGGCATACGCGGTGGCTTTCGCTTTTGACGCTCCGCTAAAAACATTTTCCGGCTTCAGGTTCTCGATTCCTTGGTGATCCCTGTTGTGGTAGCGTCGCAACCATTTCTCTATCCCCAAATACAACTTTAAACCGTTGTCGGCCGGATTCAGGTAAATATGGTCCCTTTTTAGCGTTCTCCAAAAGCGTTCGATGTAAATGTTGTCCAAGGCTCGGCCTTTGGCGTCCATACTGATGTTTATTCCCTCTTTCTTGAGATAGTTCACGTATTCCCCGCAAGTGAACTGGGAACCTTGGTCACTGTTGAGTATTTCCGGTTTACCGTGAATCTCAACGGCCTCACGCACCACTTTTAAAGACGCCGCGGCCTCAAGCGTATTGCTCAAACCCCAACCCACTATGTACCTGCTGTAGACGTCGATAATCGCCGTCATATACATGAAACCGCTAGCCATGGCTATATAAGTGATGTCTATCGACCAGACCTGGTTTTTCCTGACAACTTTCTTTTCCTTAAGCAGATACGGGTAAACGTATTTTGCCTCTCCGGGCTTGCTCAGATTCTTTTTCGGGTAAATAGGGTAGAGATTCGCTTTGCGCATCAAGCGCCTAACCCTTTCATAGGAAGGGTTGAATCCTTGGTCACGCAAGGCTGATCTCATGCGCAAAACTCCCGCCGTGGGTTCGTCGATCATGTGCCGGTCCATAAGGCGCATCAACTCCAAGTTTTCCGCGTTTTCCCCCTTTGGGCTGTAGTAGTATGACGAACGGTAAAGCTCCAGACAGTCGCACTGACGGCGAATGCTCAGCTTATCCCCGGGGTCGACAAGGAGACGCAAATCTATAGACGCCCCAACTTCTTTAAGCTTTTTTTTAGGAAGTCGTTTTCCATCTCAAGCTTTCCTATTTTACTGTACAGTTGGTCTGTCGCCTTCTCCGTTTTCTCGTGTTCTTTTCTATCTTTGCCACCCTCAAAAACGCTGGACGAGCGCTGCAGAAACTCATTTTTCCATTGTGAAATCTGGGTGGCGTGAAGATCGTACCGTCTGCAGAGTTCTTGGGTGGTTTCTCTTTCCTTCAGTGCTTCGATCGCTACTTCCGCCTTGAATTTGGCGCTGAATTTTCTGCGTGTCGTTCTCGTTTTCATGCCCATAATTTAGTGATTTTTAAACTAAGACACTGGTCCGAAAATTCAGGGGTATTATAAATCTAAAACCAATTGGGAGATCGGGATAACACAGGAGGTTTTAGTCTTATGGCGTTTAATGCTTAGTATATTTGCTTTGCCTTTACGCACCAATGATTCTCTCGATATTTGATAAAGGTCTATATAAGCTAAGCCAGTATAGCACTGCACTACAAAAAAGTCTCTAGCAAAATTAATCTGTTCGGTCTTTCCTTCAAACGCTCTAATCTTTTCGACTTCAACCTCAGATAAATAAATCACCTCTTTCAATTCATTTTTCGAATAGCTTCTGTAATTCCCTATTAGGCTATTAACCTTGCCTGAATTAGATATAAAGGTAAAGGCTTGTTTCATTGTTGTGACCACTTTTTGGGCATAAGCTACGGAATCATTCTTAGTGACCCATTCCTCCAATTGGCTTAAATGCTTAGGCTGGTAGTTTTCCGCTTCTATAGTAAGCTGATTTATAGCTTTTAATGCTTCCTTGATCTTATTTGAAAAATGGAAATAATTAAGGTATGTAGTCTTGGACACGCGTCCTTTTGAGGCTTCTAAAAAATCTTCAACAACATTTACTGCGAAATACGCAGAATTACTTACACCCAAATATTTTTTTTTACGTCTATGAGGGAAAAGCTAGTATCGCTTTTATCCATAGAATTAGAGATTAAAATCAATTTGGCCATCATGTTTTTCAACATCGAATTTTGTGCTTTTTCAACGACCCCGTTTCCCTTTACTAGACCGTTTTTCCACTTGAAAGTTGGTACATTTACGCCTGTCGAAATTTCTACTCTTTTACCTGCATACGACAAACGACAATAAACTGGCGACACTAGCGATTTGGCCTCCCTGTTCCTTCGGAGCCAGAACATAATTTTGATATTTGTATTCATAATTCCATTGGGTATGATTAAAAAAATAATGTGACTGATGTAAATTATGTGCAAAATTTTCTTGGCCTAAAAGGAACGGTTTTATCAGCCTTGGTATTTTGTTCTGTATCCTTCCTTAGTTTTGTATATTGGATTTTTTCGTATAAAGTGACGGACTCACTTCAGATAGACATTGGATATCCATTTACTTATTATGGCGTTGCCACTTCCGGCTACCAATCAAAAACACTTGATTATCATTCGGGAGGCGACTTTTCTCTTCTGCTTTTAGATGTAGCGTTGACTTGGATACTCGTTTGTCCCTTGTATATTTTTCTTAAATTCAGGACAGTTAAACGTATTTGAATCATACAGAATGTGCTGTGTGGAAGTGATTCAACTTTTACGTATAAACTCCAAAACTTAACCTTGAAAGCTACGTATCCCATCAAATATGGAATTCAAAGAACAGATCATAAAATATAAAGGGAGAATCGTTTTTATACGTCTTTCCATGCCTTATTTCGACCGTACGCTAAAGCAATACGCTGAGGATGAGGCTTGTTTTATGTTTGTTAACCATGGCGAGGTGGGGATACGTTCGCAGGAGGAATACTTTAAGGTAAACCGCCGGAAAGCGATGTTGGCCAAGTGCCTCAATTATTTCTTCGAACCGCCCGCGGATAACGATTCCGGCGATACGGCGGTGGAATCTGTCGGTGTTTTTCTTTATCCTTCTTTGGTTAAGGATCTTTTTGAATTTGATGTAACCACTTCCGACTATTCCGTTGACTATAACCTCAAACAGATTGAGGTGGATCGGCTTTTGGATAATTATCGGGAAAGTATCGATATCCTGCTGGACCATCCGGAGCTGGCCGACGAAAGTATTGTAAGCACTAAGCTGAAGGAATTCGTTCTGTTAGTATCGAAATCACAGAACGCTCCGTCTCAACTCGATTTTTTGGCGGCGTTATTTAAGCCTAACGAGGTGGCTTTCAAAACCATTATACAGAATAACCTTTACGCCAACCTTTCTTTGGAAGAATTGGCAACGCTCTGTCATCTTAGCCTTTCCTCTTTCAAAAGGAAGTTCAAAGAGGTGTTTGGCGAAAGCCCCAAGAAATATATTGTCCGGAAAAAGGTGGAGAAAGCGGCCGCTTTGCTGAAGCGTGAGAGCCTGCGGATATCCGACGTGGCCTATGACGTGGGCTTTGATTCCTTGGCTACTTTTAACCGGAACTTCGCTAGTATTTACGAAAAATCCCCTTCCGAATACCGCTTGGACTAAAATGATCAGCCTTTGGGCTGAAACGAGAAATCCTTCCCTTCGCTTTTCATGACCTTTGTCTCAGACAAAACAAAAGACAAGGTTATGAAAAACTCAAAAGCACTGAAAATCTATTTGTTAGTGGCGGGTGCGTTGCTCGCTTTTATTGGCGGATCCACCCTCGCTATGCCCGTGGCCATGAAGGCCGGCGTTGGCATAGATATAGCCGGAAGCGTCAGCGTAATCAACGACACCCGGGCCTTTGGCGCCCAGCTACTGGCCTTCGGGTTGTTGACGGTATCGGCCGTTTTCGTCAATCGGCTTTCATATACCGCCACACTGGTTTCCTCTCTTATTTTTCTGTCGCTCGGTATAGGCCGCGCCCTTAGCCTGACGCTCGACGGCATGCCGGTGGATGGTCTTGTAAAAGCAACCGTATTGGAATTTGTGCTCGGGTTAATAGGCTTGGTATTATTCAGAATCGAGCATATGGCCAAGCGCAAAGAGTCAAGGGTATTGCTTGGCTAAGCAACGATATTCTGCAAACCACCGAATGACTTATCAATCCATTTTCGAAAACGAACAACAATCAAACGGAGAAATCATGAATAAGACGATATTGATTACGGGAGCCAATGCGGGAATAGGAAAAGAAACCGCCAGGCAATTGGCTATGGTCAAGACTACGGAAAAAATATATTTGGCCTGCCGGAATAGGCAAAAGGCTTTAGCTGCGAAGGAGGCGTTGGAAGAAAGTACTGGACGGTCGATTTTTAAAATCCTGATTATGGATGTCTCCGATTCCGATTCCGTAAGGCGGGCCGTAGCGGAACTGGACGAACCGGTGGACGCCTTAATTCTTAACGCAGGCGGAATGGGGGGCAAGGAACCCGCCAAACGGACCAAGGACGGAGTGACAGTAATTACGGCATCGAATCTGTTGGGACACGCGATTTTGGTGGATGAGATGTTGAAGGCGGAGAAGATCAATAAGGTAGTATTGTTCGCCAGTTCGGAGGCCGCTAGGGGAATCAAAAAAATGGGTATGAACCGTCCGGCGCTGAAAAACTCTTCGGCAGACGAGTTCGCCTCCGTTTTCGACGGTTCGTATTTCGGTAAGAACTTCGACCCGATGCAGGTTTACGGCGCCGTAAAGTACGGAGGGACAATGTGGATGTCGGCAATGGCCAGAAAATTTCCGCATATCCGTTTTGTGACCATGAGCCCAGGCGGCACGCGGGGCACGGAGGGAATGAACGATTTGCCATTCCTAAAACGGCTTATGTTGAAGCATATCGGTATGCCTATTTTCATGCCATTGATGGGACTGTCACATTCCTTGAAGGCTGGGGCGAAACGCTTTGTGGAAGGTATCGCGAACGAGTCGTTTAAGAGCGGAGTATTTTACGCCAGCAAAGAAAACGTGTTGACGGGCGCGGTGGTGGACCAAAGCCTTTATTTCCGGGATTTGAAAAACGAGACTTATCAGGATAACGCCTACGAAGCGGTCAGAAGGTTCTTTTAATTATAAAAAGAGTGACGTAAAGGGACGTTATGGACTGTGATTTTTTGGAAATTCAAACGGTTAGGATCTTCGAAAGAAGGCCCTAACCGATTAAGTATTTCCTATAATTTTAACCAAACAACTCCACCTCTTTTTTTAACTTGAGAATCATTTTTTCTTGGGTAATCTCATAAGCGTATTGCAGGCATTGAGAAATGGTTTTTGGGTCTTCTAATCCGTCAAAAACGTTGGTTATCCGTACGTTTTTTTGGAACTGTTTTAATAGGGTGCGCTTGTCTTCAAGAACGGTATCTATTTTATCGTCCAGACAATGCAAAGACAATAATCTTGTGGCCCGCTGGCGTATAAATCTGTCCGAAGAAACCTTTGATAATGCCAGTATCTGATATTGCCATTTATGGCAGGTTTCACCGCTATTAATGTTTTGCAATGCTTTTGCCTGTTTTTCAGGGTCGGGATCACAGATTCCTATCGAATCAGGTTGTTCTTTCGTATTTTCGGAGGCATCTTCTTTTGCTTTTTTAATGCCTAAAACGGAGAGGTTTTGCATTTGCGACAACCATCTAGGCGATTTAAAATTTTCACTTGTCCTGATGTCCAATTCTCGCAGGTCACTAAGATTGGTAAAACTGTAAGGAATGCTTTTCAGGTTTTCGGCATTCAGATAAATCTCCCTTAATCCTTTTTGTGTCACCAAGCTTTCCGGGAAGTTCTCAATCTTACTGTCCGTAACGGAGATTTTCTGAAGGTAAGGGTGTTGTCCGAATTTAGGATATTGGATTCCCGTTGCTTCCAATTTTAATTCTTCCAGATTATTGAAAAGAGAAAAATCCACTTCATCATTCGGAACGAAAATACCTTTAATATAAAGTCTTTTAAATCGTCCAGGCTTGAATATATAATCGGTATGAAAAACTGTGTCGGGGTCGTAACCTTCATAATTCGGTTCCAATATCAAATCGGTGACATTGGGAAAGAATTGGGTCACGGCCAGAAATTCCAGTGAATGGAAAGTAATATCCATACATTGGAACTGTTCGAATAAAAGACGTAAAACGTTACCATACACGCCATCTACCAATATAAAAATATCTTCAATGTCCAATATATTGAGTTTTACAAACCCATTTCCTTCCCGATACATTTGCAAAAGAGCGTCGGCGGTCTCCTTTTCTCTTCCCAGAGCTTTTTTGGTAAGGTATTTTTCTGATAATTCCATTACCGCTTCGGTATCCTTTTTTTGGAAAGCCAATGCGAATTCGGATAAAATTTTTTCCGGAGAATCATTTTCGAAAACCGATGCCGAAACAGCGTCTTGCTGTAAATCCTTTCCGATCGAGATTATATCGTTATTTCCTTTTTTGGTTGCCATAGTGTCGGGTTATTTTGCGGGTCTTCTGAGGATTTGCATTCTGATCGCGTCTTCCACGATTTCTTTTTCGTGTTTTGCAAAATAGGAGGAACCACCTAAGTATCTGTTTTCCCTTAGCTTCATTACCAACTCATAAAGCACCTCCGACATCTCCGACAATTTCCATAGCCAATGCCAACAGATATATCCTCTGATACTCTTTTCGGAATAGTCGGGATATTGATCGTTAAGCGAGTCAAACACGTCACCTATAGCCCAGCGTTTCGTGTCCCAATCGTACTGCGGAGCCGGTTTTTCGTGTTCCAAAACCTTTATCAGATCCCATTCCGGATAATGACACCGGATAAGGTTGGAGGCGGAAACGGCGATATCCTGCTCAAAATCGACGGAAGGGAGTTCCGTATGCTTGGCGATTACCAATACCAGCAATTTGAGTTCTTCGGGAAAACCTTGGTTCCAAAGCATTTCAAAGGCCAAACGTTGACTTTTGAAATCGCCACTCAGCAATAAAGTCTCTACTTTCGGCAACAGATTTTCCTTCTCCGGCCCCATCAAAGGCTTAAGGTTCCGGGTGGCAAAGTATTTCATCAACTCTTGCTCCGTCAGGAACACATATGTAAGGTTTGACGATATGCAATCCCTGTCAGGGTTGTCACCGATAATAATATGGGAAGCCTCATGGATATCATCACAGATTCGAGCGTTTATCGCTTTAAGCTGATCGTCCAGAAGAGCAGCGTCACAATAGGTTTTTCCTAAAATAAAAATCTTAGATCCGTCCGGAATTCCAGATTCCATAATGGATAAAGAATTAGGATTAAACCTAGCTATTTTCTCTTTTGCCAAACGGGTATAGCGTTCATTGTCCCGTTCCATAATTTCGAAGAGAAGTTCGGTGTTGAGTAGGTGGTTTGACAAGGGGTTACTAAACAGCAAACTGATAAAATCACCATACAAATGCATTGGCAGGGCTCGCATTTTTTCACCTACAAGCAAAGGTTCCGTAATATCTCTCCAACGATCCATCAACCAACTATCACAGATGAACCCCGAACCTATTCTGTGAGCTTGTTTTGTTGAGAATGCCCTAATTTTCTCGCCCTGAACGATGATAGCCAAGGCCTTGCATTCATCAATGGAAGCGGGCACATGGGTCACATTTAGTGACATAAACTCAAAACGCCAAAGAGAAGGCATACGGTAAATGGCTTCCGGGATTTCGGTAAACGACCCCGATACGTAAAGGTAGCCCAGCTCAGGTAATTCTGAAATTTCCTTCGGTAAAACAGGCAATTCTCTTAATGTGTCGATCGCCAGTTTCTGAAGTTTTTTTAATTTTCCGATATCAGGGGATAATTCAAAATTACTGGCTCTCGCAGCTTCGATATAAACATTCCTCAAGTTCCGTAATTCATAAAAAACAGGACTGAGTTCAAAATAGTCGTTTAGTATAAAGAGCCTTTCCAATTCAGTATTTTGGGAAAAACTCTCAGGCAGTTTCTCTTCACTATTCCATTCCCATCTAATGCTTCTTAATTGAGAATGTTCATAGAACTTAATGTCTGAGAAGGTCATTCGATAGATATCCAACTCATGAAGCCCTGTAAATCTCCGAAGGTCAAGCACTCCATCTTTGCATGATAAAGCGATAAGACAAAGTGATTTTATGTTTTTTGGGTTTTGTATTTTATTAACATCAAAAACAGGTTTTCCCCCTTCATTATAAGGAGGTTGGAATCCAAACTCCACAAGAGAAGTGAAGTAAGGGAGATTATCTTGAAACGATATCGGAATGTCTTCCAAACTAAGAGCTTCGATTTTCGGAAATATAGCCTGGAATATCCCACAAACTAAGGGGTGCTCTTTTATTCGGCAAAAGTCTTCGTAATTGGTCGCTGTAAGAGATAAGCTCCTACTACTCCGATACGCTTCCACCGTTTCTGTTAATGCTCTTATTTCATTTGAAAAAAACGGAAGATTCGTAAATGCGGGAATAATTCCGGAAAGCTTTACGTCATCATTTTCCTTGATCGCATTTATGGCTTCTTGTACCAGTTCTTCAGGAGCGACGGAATCCCATTTTGAATTAATCTCCGGGCCATAACCAATCAACTTCGCGACAGCTTGCAATTTGACGGGAAGAATCGAATTGATTTGGATAACGGGTTTATCATAATTCCCTTGATCAGCGAATTTGCCCGTTAGATCACTAATAATCGAAAAACCTTCCAAATACCCCAAATCATAAGCTTCGGCCAGGGTGGCCAATTGGATTTCGACGGGTTTATTGATGGTGAGTTTCTTGAACGATTTCCGACTTTGGAGCGATTTAAAAAAATCCGCAGTAAAGAAAACGCACCATTCGAAATGAATGGTCTCGATTTCGGGAAAATACAAGCAGGGGTCGGCGATAGTTTGAGGAGAGTAATTGTAGTATTCTCCTACCGCTACATCCTTGATTTTCCGCATTTTCGTCAAAGGCTCCTTTACGGAATCGTTCCAATAACCTTTATATATGAGCCTTTCCGTTTCCGGAAAGTCGGGCAGGGCGTTTAACTGCCATAAGTTTTCGCATTCGATTGTCCTCATCCTATCTGGTATTGCTTTACGCAAATAAGCGTAAGATTGGAATGAAAAATAACCCTGTATTCAGGGGAAAAAGACGAAAAGAATAATGTTAAGGGCCTGAAATCAAAAAGCAACGCTGATTACCATTTTGGTTCTCGGCGTTGCTTTTAACGTTTACGGAAATGCGGTTGTTTTTTCGCTGATTTATAATCTCGGCTTCTTCGCCACCACTACGCCAATCTCGGCTACGGAAGTGTAAAAATTACCGTTTACTTCAGATTTGGCCACCAGCTTGATATAGCGCGCTTTGGTGTTTCTCTTCAGTTGTATTACCTGCTGTTGGGCGCTGTTCGGGAATGTTCCTTTCGAAATTGACGCCCAATTTTCGCCGTCGAGGCTAAGGTACAGTTCATAGTCGCTGACACGTCCGTTGGCTTGGCCTTGGCGGGGCAGGTATGTTACGGCCGAAAGATTCAGGGCCTCGCTAAGATCGACCCTTATCTCGTGTGGCATCGGGTTGCGCACGTTGATGTCCCAGTTGGTGTGCCAGTAGGTGTCGGGATCGCCGTCTATGGCTCGCTCGGGGCCGTGGCCTGTGTGCTTGCTGTCGGCGAAGGTTACTTTCCAGCCGGTTTTGAGCCTTGGGAAAGTTCGGGACGCCACTGTCGAGATTACGGAGCCTTTGGCCGAGGCGATGGCTTTTAGCGTTCCGCCTTCTTTCCAGTCTATAGCCTTGCCCGTATATCGTTTTGTGTTGCGATGTCCGACTACCGGGCGCGAACCGTCGGTAGTGTAGTATAACTCGGCCTCTTTTGTAGCCGAAGCGAAAGTTACCAAGCCTAAGCCGTTACGTTCTATAGTAGGCGAAGCAACCGTTGGAAGAGCCGTTTTCCCGATTTTGTTTTTGTCGTCGCCAGAATCTATGGCTTTGAACCGGAAGGTGAAGTTTACGGGCTCGGTCTTCAGCTGGTATTGGGCCAATGGACCCGGACCGCAACTGGCATTGCCCAATCCCAATACGCCTGCGTCGATATGCAGATGGGTGTCCGCATCTTTTTGGAGATCGTACGGGTGGTTGGCTTTGGCCAACGTTTCGTCCGAATAATGCGAAGCGCTAAACGAAAACGGAGAATCGGCGCTTAGGAGCAAGCCCGTGCCGTCTTGGGCGGTGAGCGATACCCAACGGGTTTCGCCGCGGTTGCCGTGGTCTTGCGGAAACGGATAAGCCACATACTGTCCGTCTACCGTACTTTGGTATCGACCCACAAAGGCGCTTTGCAGGCGGTCCGGATAGTTTTCCCAAGGACCGCGTCCCAACCATTCGATGTTTTCCAGCTTTTCGTCGATCAGGGCTTTTACGCCGACACGCGGCAAGATAGTCGGCACTTGACCGAAAGGCTTAACGGAATTATCCATTTGCACAGATCCGTCGCCGAAAACCAGATAACGGATTTCGTGATTGAATCCTCCCTTTTTGTTTGGGGTTTCGTAGCGATATTTCACGGTAACACTCCATACGCCTTTCCCTATTTTTTTGAAATCAGAAGCAAGATTTTCAACGCTCATACGGTCGAGACCGGCATGGCGCCAACCCGCTTTGTCGTTATTGATAGGGGCGCGAAATACGTTAAGCCCCAATCCTTTTTTGAAAAGGTTTATCCCTTTCTTTCCAAAGAAAACGACTTCGCCTTTTCTATTGAAAGTGATATTGAATTGGTCGTTGCCCAATGTAATATCATTTCCTTTTGTTGTCTTACGCAAGGCCGGCATATCGGCCAAAGTGGCTTGGAGACGTTCCTGAACTCCGGAAAACGGCAATTGTGCCTTGGCTATGGTGTAGCCCGCCGGTGCCCATGAGGTTTTTGCTTTGGTCAAAAACTCAACATTCAGGTGATATTCCGCATTGGGGTTGCGGGTACGGTAGGCTTTCGCCGGAAGGCTAAATGTTTTTTCCGAAAAAGGAGCAACATCCAGATTGTCCAGTCTGCCACTGTCAATAGCTTTTCCGTCTTCCAACAAAGTCCAACGAGCGTCGAAAACGTTGGTATTCAGGAAGGAATAACCGTTTTTGACCTTGATTTTTCCATTGGAAATATCCTCGCTGCTTACTTTTATATATTGGTAAACCTGACGGACTTCCTCGTATTTGCTACCCGTTTTCAGATCCGGAAAAACGATTCCGTTCATACAAAAGTTACCCGAGTTTGGCTTGTCGCCGAAGTCACCGCCGTATGCGAAAAATTCCTCGCCTTTGTCGTTTTTGGTACGCAGGCCTTGGTCTCGCCAGTCCCAGATAAATCCGCCGATCAGGTTGGGGTAGTGCTCTATCAAATCCCAATATTCCTTCAGGTTGCCGATGGAATTGCCCATGGCGTGGCCGTATTCGCACATTATCAACGGTTTCTTGTCACCGCTTTTTCCGTACTGCTCAATCCGCCCGGCCGAAGGATACATAATGCTGTTTACGTCAGCGATATGGTTCATCTTGTCGTAGTGAATCAGGCGGGTTCCGTCGTGCTCACGGCCGTATTTGGCCATATGCTTGAAGTTTTCGCCGCGGACGGCCTCGTTGCCCAACGACCAGAAGATAACGGAAGGATGGTTCTTGTCGCGCTCCACCATGCTGGCCATTCGGTCGACGAAAGCGTGGGTATTTTCCGGATTGCTCCGGTCGCGGTTGCCTTTGTAGGCTACGTTAAACTCCACGTTCGCCTCGTCCATTACGTAAAGGCCGATCTCGTCGCAGAGTTTGTAGAAGCCGGGCTCGTTGGGGTAGTGCGACGTGCGGACCGAATTGATATTGGCACGCTTCATCATGCGCATTTCCTTGGCGATGGTATCGAGCGGAACGGCCTGACCGAAGTCGGCGTCCATATCGTGGCGGTTTACGCCTTTGACCAATACCGATTTGCCGTTGACAAGCAGGCGACCGTCCGGGGCAAGTTCTATTTTGCGAAATCCGAAGTCGGAAGATATCGTTTCGACCGTCCGGCCTTTTTTGTCGAGCAGTTCGATTACGGCCGTATAAAGGTTCGGCGTCTCGGCGGTCCATTTTTTCGGATTGTCGAATTTGGCGCTGAGCGTTACGGTTTTGTTCACGTTTATCCCGAAGGTTTCGGAAGTAAAGGTTTTTAAGGATTCATTTTTTCCTTTTTCAAAAACCTGAGCCTTTACGGCATAACCCTTCTTTATTTTTTTGGAAAAAGAAACCAGCTCCGATTCGATAGTCAGCGTAGCGTCGCGATAAGCTTGGTCAAGCGCCGGTTTCAGATGAAAATCCCGGATATGGGCTTCGGGAGTGGAGAAGAGGTACACATCACGGTAGATGCCGCTCATGCGCCACATGTCTTGGTCTTCGAAAAACGAACCGTCCGACCAGCGGTACACTTCGGCCGCCAAGGTGTTTTCGCCTTTTTTTAGATAAGGCGTAATGTCAAACTCGGCGGGAGTCATACTGCCTTGGCTATAGCCAACCTTTTCGCCGTTGATCCAGAGATAGAAAGCGCTCATTACGCCGTCGAAGTGGATAAAGACCTGACGCCCGTCCCAGTTTTCGGGTACGGTAAAGCTTCGGCGGTACGAGCCGACGGGATTATATTCGTGGCTGATGTACGGAGGTTTCAACTCGCCCCAAGGGTCGCGTCCGTGATCGATGTTATTGACGTAAATAGGAATTCCGTAGCCGTACATCTGCCAGTTTGACGGAACGGGGATTTTGTCCCACCCGGAAACGTCAAATCCGGGTTTGTAGAATTCTTGCGGACGGTCAAACGGCCTTTTGGTCCAGTGGAAATTCCATTCGCCGTTCAGGTTTTGGAAAAACGGCGAAGCTTCCCTGTCGCCGGCTTTGGCTTGGGCCTCGGTGGCGTAAGGCATTAGCGTGGCGTGCGGTTTTTCCTTGTTCCGGCCTATCACGTTGGGGTTTTCCCAATCGTGGTGATACTGCGCGCAGGCTTGCCCATAGAGGGCAAGCGTGGCTAAAAACATCAATAACTTTCTCATAAACAGTCGTGTTGTGCGGTGCCTTGGGGCCCTAATTCCTTTTTCCGCATTTAATAAAAATCAATACGGTGGCGGACAGTGCAAGCCCAGCCCTAAAGTTGAATATCCTTTTTGTCAGGTTACTCTGTAAGCTTTCCTTTTGTACTTCAACCGTCTGGCCAAAAGTAGAGGCGAGTGGGATAACGAACCGGTTAATCCGGAAGTCGATTTTAGGCGTTAATGGCCCCTGAAAGGGATTTTTCGGTTTGGGAAGGCGGGGTAATCGGTGGAGCGAAACGCAAAATACCGGACAAAACGGGGGATGCCGGTCAAGAGTGAGCGGGTGATTGACCTGAAGCTTCGGCCGATGGAGGGACGGGCATGCGGGTGCCATTTAGCTCTAGAACGGTATGGAAAATATCGTCGGCGACGGCGGAGAGTTCGTCTATGTCACGGACATATTGGATACGCCTCAGCTCAAGAATCGGCACCCGTTTTGGCTGCGTGCCCACTCTGTCGTAGGTTTCGCCCCAACTGCCTAAGGTGTCCAGCTCGTCGGCTTGGTCGTCTAGCCCGGGATAATTCCTTTCAGTTAACAGGTCCATCCCTTGGGTGATATTCAGAAGCCAGTTTTCACGGCTAAGCCCGTTTATTTGGTCCACCAAAGGTTGGTCCTGATCTTGGCGTGTTCCTTTCTCAAAGATCTGATTTTTGAGATCGAGTGGCATATCGCCGTTAGATTCGAACCTGATCAATTCGAAAAGTGTCTGGAAATGGATGCCGCCACCCAGCTGAAAATAGAAGAATTCCTGCGGAGGCAATAGCTCATACATGGCGGCGAAATCGGTGCGGGCCATTATCGGAAAAGCGCTTTTGGTGTAGGTCTTAAAATTGATCATGGGGCAGTCAAGATAATGGGCCAAATAACAACACAGGCCAATAAACGTCTCGCTAGGTTCCCAATCCGGGTAAGGTTCGTACCACATTCTGAAACGTTCGATGGCGTCCAGTACCCTCTGTTTTACACGCACCATGGAGCGCATTTCAGCCTGTGCCTCGGGCGTGTTTACGTATTTTATCCGGGTTAACCTTTCGTCCGCTTTTCTTTTAGCCGGAAAACGCCCCGAACGCTCGAAAAGCTCGGGCACGCTACCCAGCCGAATACCAACGTTGGCTTGCGGATGCAGGTCCGGCTGTTCTAAAGCGTCTATACTGGCTTCGGGATCCACTACTTTGCCTTCCTTGGCAAAACGGTTGATCGATTGGAGGCGCTCCGGATATTCCAGCGCCTTGGCATGCATGCTGTGCAACATGCCCTGTATACGGCGAAAAACTTCGCGCATCTGGTCCAAACCTTCCGGAGTCTCAGCGAAGGGCTTGGTTACAAACTCTGGCACCGAATCTTCCGTTGGCCGGTCGGCCGTAAGGTCAAAGTCCTTGCCCTTAAACAATAGGTCCTTTTTGCTGTGCGCCTTGCGGTATTCCTCTTTGTACCTACCAAAAGATTCGAAAAGCACTTCCGGCATAACGGGTTTCCAAGTATTCCAGTTTTTCACTTCCACCTCAAAGCCTACGGCGCACTGTATGGCTTGGCTTGAGGGGGCGGGAGGGGTTTTCTTTTGGGAAGTACGTTGGCGCCGGGCAAACATTTATAGGGAACACGTAGGGTTAGGGGATGGTTTTGGAGGAGAAATGAAAAACCGATTTAACACTTGAATAATGGAACAAATATTTCGGAAGAATCAATGAAATATTAGTATTGCTCTTACCTGATTATGGAATAATTCTATTCTTCTCTAAAAAATAATAATGTAAGCAATTTAATTTTTAACAATGAATCCTCTGATGTATTTTACACATGTATAGTACCCTCGATTCTTAGGACCAGTAAAGTCGATTTTTAAGTAAATTTTAAACGGTTGTCGCTATCGTCGAGCCCGTGTGAATGTTGATAAGTCCTTTCACATTCTGTTTTTTCTTGGACTTATCAATATTTGCATGGGCATACGCGGTGGCTTTCGCTTTTGACGCTCCGCTAAAAACATTTTCCGGCTTCAGGTTCTCGATTCCTTGGTGATCCCTGTTGTGGTAGCGTCGCAACCATTTCTCTATCCCCAAATACAACTTTAAACCGTTGTCGGCCGGATTCAGGTAAATATGGTCCCTTTTTAGCGTTCTCCAAAAGCGTTCGATGTAAATGTTGTCCAAGGCTCGGCCTTTGGCGTCCATACTGATGTTTATTCCCTCTTTCTTGAGATAGTTCACGTATTCCCCGCAAGTGAACTGGGAACCTTGGTCACTGTTGAGTATTTCCGGTTTACCGTGAATCTCAACGGCCTCACGCACCACTTTTAAAGACGCCGCGGCCTCAAGCGTATTGCTCAAACCCCAACCCACTATGTACCTGCTGTAGACGTCGATAATCGCCGTCATATACATGAAACCGCTAGCCATGGCTATATAAGTGATGTCTATCGACCAGACCTGGTTTTTCCTGACAACTTTCTTTTCCTTAAGCAGATACGGGTAAACGTATTTTGCCTCTCCGGGCTTGCTCAGATTCTTTTTCGGGTAAATAGGGTAGAGATTCGCTTTGCGCATCAAGCGCCTAACCCTTTCATAGGAAGGGTTGAATCCTTGGTCACGCAAGGCTGATCTCATGCGCAAAACTCCCGCCGTGGGTTCGTCGATCATGTGCCGGTCCATAAGGCGCATCAACTCCAAGTTTTCCGCGTTTTCCCCCTTTGGGCTGTAGTAGTATGACGAACGGTAAAGCTCCAGACAGTCGCACTGACGGCGAATGCTCAGCTTATCCCCGGGGTCGACAAGGAGACGCAAATCTATAGACGCCCCAACTTCTTTAAGCTTTTTTTTAGGAAGTCGTTTTCCATCTCAAGCTTTCCTATTTTACTGTACAGTTGGTCTGTCGCCTTCTCCGTTTTCTCGTGTTCTTTTCTATCTTTGCCACCCTCAAAAACGCTGGACGAGCGCTGCAGAAACTCATTTTTCCATTGTGAAATCTGGGTGGCGTGAAGATCGTACCGTCTGCAGAGTTCTTGGGTGGTTTCTCTTTCCTTCAGTGCTTCGATCGCTACTTCCGCCTTGAATTTGGCGCTGAATTTTCTGCGTGTCGTTCTCGTTTTCATGCCCATAATTTAGTGATTTTTAAACTAAGACACTGGTCCGAAAATTCAGGGGTATTATAATGAATACCTATAAGCTCAGTTAAAAAAGTGCTTTACAAGCCCTATTTACTAATAAAGGAGGGTCTGAATTCACTATTATAATGAATAAACAACATGACCTATAATGACATAACTTTACAAAAAATCTTTGAAGAGTATTGGAATCAAACACTATTATTATTGACTTTTTTTGGTATTTCTCTTAAAATGATTTTTACCTTTTATTTAAAAAAAAGAGAAGTTAGCCACGGCATTGTTTATCAAAACAGAATGGAAGCTGTAATAAGATTCTTTAATGCCTTTGCGGAAGTCAAAAGTATGTGGCAAAAACTACCTATTTTCAAAATATTAAATAAAGAACTGAACCCTGACGAGGTTGATAAGCAGGTTCAGCCTCCGCTTAATAGGCTTGAAGCTTCAATTCTCGAATTACAGATATATTTTGATGGTGAAATGTTTGCGAAATTTGAGCTAATTGGGAAAAATATGCGACGAATAAATGGTAGATTTTTAGAGATTACCTTTAATTCCAAAAAAGAATATAATGTAGTGCACAGAGCAAATGATTATGAATTTCACAGACAAGAGATTGATAGTAAGAACTCATTTCTCATAAAAGAAATTTGTAAAAACCTGTAAAAACGTATCTGTAATCAACACTCTTCCTTTACAATAAAACCTACCAAGCATCTACCCAAGACTTAA